>JAFIET010000133.1 GCA_020832405.1 Balneolales bacterium | reverse complement strand
GCTGTTTTGTGGGCATTTCGGAGTTCAGAGGCTTTTCTTTGACAGCGCCTGAGAAACAAAAATCCGCGCAAATCCGGCCCGATCCGCAAAATCTGCGTGCCATCCACGCCCCGATGCGCGCAATTCCCCTCTCGAGAGGGGTGCCCCGGTGAGCGCAGCGAACGGGCGGGGTGTGACCGCCCCGATGCCGGATTTCACACCGGCTGACACGGAGCTATGCTCAGAGGTTGATTTTATGGCACCGGGCCGGGGCGAGGCTCCGAAGGTCACACCCCGCCCCGATGAGTTTTTCCCATTACACACTTTGGTGCTATTTCAATTTTAGCGCCTTCGTACCCCATTGTGCCGGGGGCACCCCTCTCAAGAGGGGATTCTCCCGCATTTTGGGCATTTTGGTGCTCATAGACGCTGGATTGGCTGCGGCTTGGTGATTTTGCCGCATTTTTGGGAATTCAGTGCTCACAGGCACAGGTCTCGGTGCGGGTTGGCGTGTTTGCCGGTTTTTTGGGCATCTCGGTGCTTAGAGGTTTTTCTTAGCCCGCGGGTGAGAATCAAGCATCCGCGCAATTCCGGCCCAATCCGGAAAATCCGCGTGCACGAATAAACCTCCAAGGTTTCAAAAACCTTGGAGGTTTTAGCTACCTACGGCCAACATTATAAGTGCCCCAGAGCGCGTAATTCTCCTCTCGAGAGGGGGTTCTCCCGCATTTGGGGCATTTCCCGGTTCACAGGCGCAGAACGGTCCCGTCCCCGGTCGGCGGTCGGCGGTCCCCGGTCCGCCGTCCCCCAACTACTTCAGCACCGTCATCTTCCGGGTGAGGACCTGTGTGCCGGTTTGGAGGCGGTAGAGGTACACGCCGCTTGCGAGGGGGCCGGCGTCGAAGGTGATGGTGTGGGTGCCAGCGGGGCGGGTTTCGCGGAGGAGGAGGGCTACGCGCTGACCTTGTATGTTGAAGACTTCGAGGCGTACTTCTGCGGTTTCGGGCAGTTGGAAGCGGATTTGGGTTGAGGGGTTGAAGGGGTTGGGGTAGTTCTGATCGAGGCGGAGCTGCTGCGGGAGGGAAAGGCCGCCGGTTTCGGGGGGCACGGTGCTCAGGGGGGCGGGCAGCAGGTGAAGCCGCAGCCGGGGCTGCGGGTCCTGATCCGGCAGGGCGGTCCGCGGGTCGGCCACAACAGTGAGCGGGGCGGGCAGGCCGATAGGGGGCGCCACTGTGCCTTCCGCGGCACGGCTGAAATCCGGGGCCGGGGGCAGCGGACGTGCGGCCTGCACCGGTGATGCCGCATCGCCCAGGGTGATGGTGTACGAACCGGCCTGCGTGAGGTCGGTGAAGGTGCCGGTCTGCGTGTCTTCGAGCAGCAGCTGTGCGCCGGCGGGCAGGCCTTCGAGCCGCGGCCAGCTCAGGCTGAGGGTGCCGGAGGCCGGCACATAGCCGCCGCTGCCCGGCTTCCAGGCATCGGTCCAGACCGGCAACACGGTGCCGGTATCGGTGAGCACTTCTTCCGAAAGGCTGCGGATGCTCAGGGCGCGCCCCCCGGCGGTGGTGTAGAGGCTGAGGAAAGGCCGGAAATCCAGCGGATACAGCCGGAGCGCGTCGTGCAGGCTGGGCGCATCACCCGCGCCGCCTTCCGGGTGCGTGCCCGCCCACAGGCTGCTGCGCAGGGTCGGGATGCCCTCCCCCTGAAGTTCCGCCACAAGCTGTAGCCGCAGCTGATGCCCCTCCGGCGCCCGGAAATAATTACCGGCTGCTGCCGTTGTGCGGGCGCTTTCCGGAATGATGAGTTCGGGCGACGCCCCCGTTGCCTGCACAAAAAAGCCCTGAAATGGCCCAAGCAGGCCATCGGTGAGGTCACCGCTTTCCATTTCCGCACTGTAGGAAACAAAGCCCTCCGCTGCATCATAGGCATAAACCACGGGCGCGAGCTGCTCCCGGCTCAGTTTCTGAAACTCAATGGCCGCATTGAAGGGGTTTCCGACGATGGAAAAACGACCGCTGCCGGTGTTCAGAGGGATGGGCACTGCCTGACCCACATTGCCGGCGGCCTGTAAACCGCTCACACTGAAGGTTTTCGGGAAACCGTCGCGCGACGGATTGATCTGATCCGGACTGTAGCGGTCGAACAGGTACACCCCAACGGCCTGGCCGGGGGTGAGGGTTGCGTTCTCAAAATCCGTAGTAAAGGCGACATACTGCTGATTTTGGTTCAGGGTGATGACATTCGGGTCGGCAGCCGGGTTGGGGTAGCTGCTCCCGGGTCCGACGCCCTGCGTGCGCACCTCCGCCAAAAGCTCCGGAAGCGGCACATCCGGCACCGGCGAGCTGATAAACCGCCAGCCCTGCTGCCCCGCAGGATCGGTATCGTTGCCGATTTCCAGCTCTTTGGTGACGGGGTCGATGTCGAGGAGGTTGCGGGCCGCAATGTTGAGGCGTGTTTCAGTATCCACAATACTCGGCTGTATAATCGCTACGATGTTTACCGCTTCAACCGGCAGATCAGTGTTGCTGATATCTGAATCACCGAAAACATTTCTAAAGAATCCATCGCCTGAAGGAGTGTTTATCGCCCTGTAAGCGCCGCCTCCGCCAAAATTGCCTGTTGCTGCAAACGTAACATCCCGAATAACTAACAACCTCGACTGAAATGACAAATCAAGATCATCAAGCGTGACCTCTTCGGGCTGTATAAAGTTACCTGAGCTTAAAGCCGGGCCCGGATCTCTTACGGGAACTAACTGAAGTTGTCCATCAAACTCACCGAGCGTACCGACGAGTTCGGAAAGGTTATCGCCAACTGTGTAGCTGCTTGTTATGATCCCTGCATTATCATCAATCTGAATCCCGAATCCTGAATCATCCTGAAAGAATTTGGTATTGCGGAAGCTCGTCTGCCCGATGAGGGTTGCTTCGTTTGTGAGGCGGTAAATCGCAGCGCCGGTTGGCTGCTGCCGCAGGGCTTCAATGTCAGTGATATCAAAAGGAAAAACATATTCCCCTTCAATTATACCTGATTCGGCAATATCCGCATCCTGTATGGCTTTGATTTTCAGGGTGATGGGTCCGCTGCCGTCTTCCAGCACAATACCGATACTGTTATCGTAGAGATCGCTGCTCCCGTCAGGTTCGGTATCATCAAGGGTGAAGCGGATTTCGGTTGCCTCATAGTCCTCAAAATTGCTGACGAACACCGTCTGATCTTCGAAGAAAGGCCCCGAATCCGCCTCAACCGACAAAACCGGCGGCGCGACAATGGCCGCAACGGAAACGTTGCTGATGCCGATTTGCCGGCTTGAGCCTGTGGCGTTCTCCCCCCGGTCACTCGCCCATGTAATCGTAAACACCTGACCGTTAGGGATATTGAGCCCCTGAACGATGGCTGAGCGATTTTCGTCCGCACCAGCTGCGGTTGAGTAGGCAAGGGCCGATACTGTCTGCCCGGCAACGGTCACGGTCCATTCAGGATGGCGGGTTTGATCAGCACGCGCTACCCTCCCCAGATAACTCACATCCAAAGTACGGATGGTTGCGCCGGTGTTGTTCACGATGGAAAGGGTAACTGTTAGGGTATCGGTAGCACCTGTGTGCTGGTAGCCAAGAACGTTATCGTTGCCCCGAAACCCACCCGCAGTGCCCGAGCCCCAATCTCCCTGATAGACATTGACGCCACCGGAGCTGATAGCGGCCCAACCGTCTGGCAGGGTTTCGGCGCTGGTGAAGGCGGAAAAGTTTTGTTCGTAAGGTTGATCGAACGCTTCTAAAAGTAGTGAGGCGGTGGTAAAGCTGCGTTCACTGCCGTAGGTCCGGCCTTCATCATTTTCAGCAAATGCCCTGAAAAAATACAGCGTGCCCGGGGCCAGACCCGTTGCCTCAAGGCTAAAAGCGCCGGTTCCAAAAGTACCGCTTTCTGATATTTCAGTGCCTTCATCCTCAGGATCAAAATCCGGTGTGGTGCTGAATTTAAATCCGCGATGGTCGATATCAAGCCCCCCCGTTGCCGTAATATCGGCGTTGAGCATAGCCGTGTTTAAAAGGACAGAAGTAGCAGGCTCAGTTGTGAGCGTCGGGGCCTCGAAATAATCGGTGATGGTGATGTCGTCGATGTTCCACCTTTTCCCACTGTCTCCGCTGACTTGTCTGATACGAACCCTGACATTTCCGACCACTTCTACCTGTGAAGTAAAAAGGGTGAGCGTATTAACGCCAGCCAAACTTGTTTCAGATCCTGTCTGAATCCAATCCGTTCCCTGGTTAGTACTATACTCAACTACAAAACTTGGTGATGTGCCAGTTCTGTCACCACTAAAATTAGACCTTGCATACAGAAATGAGATTGACCCTATTCCGTTGGCTTTGTCCTGAACCATGGTTATAGAACCGAATACACCCGATTCAAATCTAAGTCTTGCTGCTCTATCATCATTTTTGGTGTCAGAATCAGCAGTCCCAATCAAAGCCTGTGGACCTATCGACCAGTTTATACCGGAGAGATTAACTGTTTCAGCAGCATAGCTGGTATTTGTCTCACCCGGCCCCTCAAAATTAACAACATACTGTCTTGCACTTAGCTGCTGGGAAAACAGCAGCAGCAGGAACAGCCCCGTGACCATTAAACCGGCAACTCTGACAACAACCACACCCCTGCGCAGCGGGGACCAATATTCTACAGATGACATCACAAACAAACTCGCGGTTAAAAAGGAGAAAAAAGAAAAACAGAGGGGGAAAGAAAGAAAAATCATACACCTGCGGCTAAAAAAAACCGGGGCTTAGGAAAATAAATAAACAGCCGGCAAAATCCATATTAAGGGACTGCTAAGTTTTTTTCAAGGTCGCGGGTCGCGGGTCGCGGGTCGAAGGTCGCGAGATCGGGTTTCGGGGTAAAGACCTGACAGGTTTTGAAAACCTGCCAGGTCTGGCAAGTTTCGGGGTCGTGGCAAGGATAAACCTCCAGGGTTTCAAAAACCCTGGAGGTTTTAGCTACGGAATCGCCAACATTTTGAGGGCATCGATGCGCGCAATTCCCCTCTCGAGAGGGGACTCTCCCGCATTTTGGGCATATCAGCGCTCACAGGCGCAGGATTGGCTGCGGATCGTTGT
>JAFIET010000024.1 GCA_020832405.1 Balneolales bacterium | reverse complement strand
ACAGAATAAAGCGAAGTCGTATAAGTATGTGCTTATACGACTTCAAAATTCTGACCCATTAACCCGCTTTTATCGTACCTAATAACCACCCGGAAGTCGCTTAAGTTGGTTTTTTTTTACTTGTATGGCTTGAGTGGGTATTTTGGGGTTTTTCAATATGAAGTTTTTCGCTTACTCTCTTTCGAGATTCTAAATTAAACTTCTAATACATTATTAAGTTGGAACTTATGCGCCATTGGCGTACTTTTTTATTAAAAATAAAACCTTTACTTAATTGCGTTCTTTGAAAGCTTTATTTTTATGAAACTGACCAAAAAGACAGTTTCTGATAAGGAATACCGTTTACTTAATTGCAGTTATCGGTTAGTCCAGAATTCGGCGATGTTATAAAGGAAGCGGTGGCATCCGTGTAATTTATTACTACTTCGCTAAGGATGGTGAAATTTATATGCTCTATGCATATCCGAAAAGCGACAAAAACAGACCGCCTGCTGGCGGATTCCTGCTGAGGTGTAAGCGTTTGTTGCATATATTCGGTCATGCTCGCCATGCAGCAGAAATGCCAGACCCCTATAAAAATGAAAACTTATTCGCTCCTAAATCGACAATGGAATGTGAAGTACATCTTTAATACGCATGCAAACAAGTTTTACAGCATATTTATAGCTCCTTCATCCGTTTATATGCTATAAAAAGCAACTATTTTAACCCTAAACCTATGCTTTTCGACGCTAAATAATTGACACTATGGATACCAAAGAACTTATTAAAGAAATACAGAAACTACCTGTAAGAAAGCGGATTTATGTAATTGAGCGTTCAATGAATTTAATCCGTAAAGAAGAAGACGACGACGAAATGAAAAAGGCGGCTGAAGAATTGTACGAAGACTATCTTAGGGACAAAGAATTAACTGCATTTACGAATCTCGATTTTGACCACTTCTATGAAACAAGGTGAAATCTGGTTAATTAATGTTGACCCAACCGTAGGTGCCGAGATTAAAAAGACAAGACCTGCGATAATAGTGAACAACAACGCACTGGGGAAATTACCCCTGAAAATAATTGTGCCAATTACAGACTGGAAAGACAGATACGAAACTGCGATATGGATGACAAAACTTAAGCCAGACAAAGAGAATGGATTAACAAAGGTTTCTGCGGCAGACAGCTTTCAAGTCAGGTCAGTTTCACAAGAGAGAATTTTAAAGCAAATAGGGACTGTTTCAGAGACAATTATGAACGAAATAAGAATTGGGCTTGCGAAAGTACTGTCTATCGAAAGTGAATAATTACGCCACACAACTTTCTATACCTGCTAATTACGGGAGCAGTGTAGTTTTCTGAGTATCTGCTTCGCGTTTTATTTGGCATCAGTGGATAGTTACGCAGCACGTAACCCACCGCAAGTATGATATTAGCATTGACGCTATCAATAAAAAAGTCATGGTTGCTCGGCCATATAACAAACCTTTCCTGCTGACGGATGCTTCAATTCATGTCTTATCGCTCCGCAGCAGATATATCAGGCCGTTATCCTGCATCCTCAATAACAGATAGCACTTCAATCAACAAAATTCATAAACCTACATTTCCTGATTTCACTACCATGAAAAAATTCCTGGATCATCTCGTTTGGATGTTCGGCGGTATCTGCCTGATCGTATTTTTGATTGAGTATCCTTTCAGCCTTTACCAGGGTACCGAGTTCGCCCTTCCTGCAAGATCATTTATCACCTATCTGCTGTTTAGCGCTGTGTATGCCTCTTATCAGCTCATTAAGGCCAGAAAGGCGAATGAACAGCAGGCGGCAGGAACAGCCTGATCCGGTATCCGACGGGGTTAAAGACTAACCTCAGGGTTCCGCTGCAAGCGCTGCGCGGGGAAGATGGGCGGGCCTTTTTTTTGAAGAGCCGTTTCGATACTACCCCAAAAATGCTCCTCAAGATTGCAAAAAAGACCTCGAAATGACTCTAAAATCAATTTTCTTAGCGGTTTCCCCATTGAGGGGCGTTTCTTCTTGATGCGCAAGGATGTGCTGCTTATGTTCTTTTTTGGTCGCTCCGTTACATAAACGCCGGTCCATCACATAAACGAACCGTATCCCGGAGGTACTGCAATGAATAAACTGGTTTTCATCTCTTCATTTCTTGTCACAGCAATAATTTTCAGTTCGTGCTCAGGTATAACCGGCAGCACTGAGGAACCGGTATATGAGTTTTCAGAAGAATCATTTTTTGTGGATGGTAAGGAGATTAAAACCTTCCGAAGCCTCAATGTAATCTCTGTTGGCCTAAAACCGGATACCGACGCGGATGCTTTTCATGATTACATAAACGATATGGGGCTTCAGCTTATCTCAGCATTCACACATCAGCATTATTCCAGGATTCCTGACTCGCAGCTGAGTAGCCAGTCACCTGTTATACTTTTACTGCCTCCCGGTGCGGATAACGCTCAGTTCTACAGTTTTTCAGATAATCTTCGGGAAGACAGTTTCGCTAATAACCCGTTTATTCGTTACGCGCTGCCTGCTTACTCAAGGGATCCCGAAAAAGAGGCCTGGTATTATCCGAACAATTTAATCTCTGTAAAGCCTTCAGCAGAGGACTTTTCGGTATCTGAACTCTCAGCTCAGTTTAGCCTCGAATTTCTGTCAAAAAATTCCCAAATTGATCTGTACTTATTTAGGGACAATGCCTTTAGGCACGGCACGCCCTATACGCTCGCCAAAAATATATACGAGTCCGGAAATTTCAGATATGTGGTTCCCGATGGTTTCTGGCAGATCGTTCGTCATTAAACTTTTTTCTAACGGGCATAATGATTCGCTTTGCAGGCTATTCTGCATTCTTGCAAGGCACAACATTCTTTCTGTACCTGCATAAATTGTCAGACAAAGCCAATAATTTGGGATTTGCACCTTAAACGCTGCGTATAGCCCCCCAACCGTGCATCCTGTGCCGTATTGCCGTGAAGTTTTCGGAGTTTAGCCTGGGCTTGCCATCCCAGGTGTAGGCGGCCAGCGTTTCGCCTTTGCCGATGCTGTAATCGAGGCAGCACACGTTATCGCGGAACAGCGCCGGATCGCCCTGCAGCCAGTAGTGCCCGAAAAACACGGGCTTTTCCGCGGAACCGTAGTGCCACCGGTCGGGCAGTAAATCGAGCGCTACGGGGGCATCTCCGCAGTCGCAGTCGGGCTTCACGCGCAGATCGTTGTAGGTGGCGCCCTCCGGATTCTCCCACCAGCGGATGCGCATGTTGTAGCGGATGTGCCCGTCTTTGTCGTAAAAAAACAGGCCTTCGGGCAGGTCGATTTCGCGGCCTTTCAGCACAACTTCCACCGCGTCGTAGAGTTCAGAGCCGCGCGCTGCGGCTTCGGTGAGCAGGCTGTCGCTCAGGCGCGCTGCCGGCATCCGGTCGCGCAGAAACGCAATTCGGGTTTCATCCCAGCAGGCATGCACGGCTCGGAAGCCGTCTTCCTCCAAAAACAGCGGGAGCGAGAGCAGCCAGTCGCGGTATTTCGAAAAGGAGGTATTGTGCCGCGCCAGCCCCGCGAGGGTTGCTTCGTGCTGTTTGGTGTTTTTGGCCGTGTGCGGCCGCAGCGGCTCCCCCGCTTCACCCGGGGTATGATAGCAGAGGGCGTTAAATTCGTGGTTGCCCATCAGCGCTACAGCCTCACCGGCCTGCTCCATGCCCATCACCAGGTCGAGCACTTCTACGCTTTCGCTGCCCCGGTCGATGTAGTCGCCCACGAAGAGGGGTTTGCGTTTTTTTTCAGGATGGATGTAGCCCTCACCGGCTTCGCGGTAGCCGAGGGTTTGGAGCAGCTGCCGCAGCTCGAGCACGTGCCCGTGAATATCACCAATTATATCGTAACGGATGTCGGCCATGATGGTTTTGTTAGGTTGAAATTGTATCTCACCGTCTCATAATAAACCTTTTTTGCAGCGATGCACAGCGTATTTGAACGAGAGCTGACCGATTTTACAGCAGCGGTTTAGGCTTCAGCCGCGATTGTGGTATATTTGCCGTCCGCTTGATGAATTTATTTTTTAATTGAAAAGATCAGACCCTCCCATGAGTGAAACCGTATCTGAAACCGGCGCTTTAACCGACGTCCAAATCCTGAGCACGGTAGCCGGAAAGCTTGGCTTCTCGGTCAAACAGGTCAGCAAAGCCGCTGAGCTTTTTGACGAAGGTGCCACCATCCCGTTTATTGCGCGCTACCGGCAGGAAGTAACCGGCGGACTCGATGAAGTTCAGCTGCGCAACCTGCGCGACGAGCTGGAATTCCGCCGGCTGCTCGAACAGCGCCGTGAAACCATTATCGAGAGCATCCGCAAGCAGGAAAAGCTCACCCCCGAACTCGAGCAGGCCATCCGCGCCGCTACGGAGCTTACCACCCTCGAAGACCTTTACCTGCCCTACAAGCCCAAGCGCAAAACCCGCGCCTCGGTGGCCATCGAACGCGGACTCGAGCCGCTTGCCGACCTCATCTGGCTGCAGGAAACCGAAACAGGGGAGGTGGAAGAAATCGCATCCCACTATGTTGATCCCGAAAAGGACGTGCCCGATTTAGAAGCGGCCCTCGCCGGCGCCCGCGATATTGTGGCCGAGCGCGTGAGTCAGCATGCCGAAGTTCGGGAAATGCTGCGCGATCAGCTGCGCAATTTCGCCACCCTCGTGTGTAAAAAGGTGGATGATGCCACCGATGAAAAGGGCACCTACGAAACCTACTACGACTTTCAGAGCAAGGTGAAGTACGTGAAGCCCTATCAGGTGCTGGCCATCGACCGCGGCGAGCGCGAAGGCATTCTGAGTGCCAAATTTGATGTTTGGGAAGAGCGCACGCTCGAGGAAATCGACAACATCCTCATCACCAACGACAACGCCATCTTTGTGGAGGAGCTGGAGGATGCCATCGAAGATGCCTGGAAACGGCTGCTGAACCCTTCCCTGAGCCGCGAAATCCGCAATGAGCTGTCTGAAGCTGCCGGCGAGCACGCGATCAGCATGTTCACCGAAAATGTCCGGAACCTGCTGCTTCAGCCGCCCTTTTCCACCAAAATTGTGATGGGCATCGACCCGGCCTACCGCACCGGCTGCAAGGTAGCGGTGGTTGACCAAACCGGGGCGTATCAGGAGGGCACAACGGTTTTCCCGACGCCGCCTTTTTCGAAGATTGCGGAAGCGAAAGTTGTGCTGGCCCGCCTCATCCAAAAATACAAGGTAGATCTGATCGCCATCGGCAACGGCACGGGCAGCCGGGAAACCGAGCAGGTCGTTGCCGAGCTGATCAGCGATATGCGCGCCGCCGATCCGAAGCTGGAAATCGCCTACCTCGTTACCAACGAAGCCGGCGCCTCGGTGTACTCTGCAAGCGACGAAGCCCGTGAGGAATTCCCCGAGCTCGATGCGGCACAGCGCGGCAACATCTCCATTGCCCGGCGCGTGCAGGATCCGCTGGCGGAGCTGGTAAAAATCGACCCGAAATCCATCGGGGTGGGCCTGTATCAGCATGATGTGAATCAGGTGAAGCTCAGCCGCGGCCTGGGCGATGTGGTTGAGAGCTGCGTGAACCATGTGGGCGTGAACCTGAACACCGCGAGCGCGGCTCTGCTCACCTATGTTTCCGGCATGAGCAAAACCATTGCGCGCAAAGTAGTGGCGCACCGCGGCAAAATCGGCAAATTTGCCAGCCGCGACGAGCTTCAGGATGTGCCCGGCGTGGGGCCGTTCCGTTTTCAGCAGGCCGCAGGTTTCCTCCGTATTCCGGAATCGCCGAATCCGCTGGACAACACCGCCATCCACCCGGAAAGCTACGAGGCCACCAAAAAGCTGTGCGACAAGCTCGGCATCGACCTCACCCGGCTGCCTGATGAAAAAGACCTGCTCCCGATCAAACTCCGCAACCTGAAGGTAAGCGAGCTGGCCCGTGAGCTTGAAGTCGGGGAGCCGACCCTGGCACTCATCATCGAAAACCTGCTCAAGCCGGGCCGCGACCCGCGGGAAGACCTTCCCAAGCCGCTGCTCCGGCAGGATGTGCTCAAAATCGAGGACCTTCACGAAGGCACCCGCCTGCAGGGCACCGTTCGCAATGTGGTCGATTTCGGCGCCTTTGTGGATATCGGCGTAAAGGTTGACGGGCTGCTGCACGTCTCACAAATGCGTACCGACGGCAAGCGCGTCGAAAACGTGCTCGAAGAAGTAGCCGTTGGGGATATTATCGAGGTGGAGGTCACCACGGTTGACATCAAGCGGCAGCGCATCGGCCTGAAGCGGGTGTAGCCGGGGTGCTGATCGGGCTTGACGGCATCAGATTACATCACCGCACCACAGCCTTACGAAGCCTGAGCAGCTGAAGCATCCGGCTAAGGCCTGTGAGGCCATCCATCGGTAAAAAACAAAACAAAATAAAAAAGCCGGATGAACGCGCATTTGCGGTTCATCCGGCTTTTTTGGTTATTTATTAATGGAGAGGATTCGTTAAATCTTCATTGAGAGCTCGGGTTATCCGCCCAATCCTGATCATTGGGGTTGAAGAAGCTGTTCCTTAAATCTCTCAAGTACCTGAATTACCTGTTGCCTTGATACTGTGGGGAAATCTTCGAGGAAATCGTTCATACCATGACCGGTTTCCAGATATTCTATAAATGTACTGACCGGCACACGTGTACCTTTGAAAACGGGTGTACCGCCCAGAATGTCCTTACGAGTTTCGATCAGTTGGTTTAGCGCATCCATTTTACATAGTATTTATTGAGGTCGGTTTGTTCTGAGCTATAATTTTCCGGTCTTTCAGTTCTTCCAAGCCATATAAATCTATACAATGCAGCCCAATAGTGCAACAGACCAAACTATCCTGTAAGTCCGGCACAACCGGAAGTCACCCAACAGGCTCCAAAACAAAAAAGCCGGATGTACGCACATTTGCGGTTCATCCGGCTTTTTTTATATGATGCGAAAACAGGTTTGATGCTTATTTCAGGAACCTCCCTTCAGCGGGATAAGCAGTGTGACCTATCCCTGCGCTGCGCATCAATCAGGAGTTTCATGCAGCAACAATTGGGTGATCTATTTTACCCCTTGCATACTTTAGTGCTGCGGTAATGTCTTCAATTTCCAGGTCCGGAAACTCTTCCAGCACTTCATTTTGTGTCAAACCCTCTGCCAGAAGATCCAAAATATCAACAACTCTTATACGCAACCCGCGAATACACAGCCTGCCTCCACACTGATCCGGATTTAAGGTAATTCTGCTGCTGAGGTTTTTCATATAATTAAACGCTGATTTTTTGTCGTTATCTCTCAAAGTAATCATTAGCGGCGACATTCTGAAGCAAATCTGAGGTTTTTGCAGCTGCACCTGTATTCACAACCCGGATAATGAATTGAACTTTGCCTGGATGCTGTGGGGGCGCATGGAATACTGGTCAAATCAAAATCCCGGATTTCACCGATATGTGATGTAAGCTTTAGTTTACTGATCCGGGCTCCAAACCAAAAAAGCCGGATGAACGCGCATTTGCGGTTCATCCGGCTTTTTTTGTTTTTGTGTGATGCGGAAGCCCGGGTTTAGGCGGGCTTCCGGTATCAAATCACGTATGTGCGCTTAGCAGGCATCGGGGTTGGCGATGCAGGGGTTGTCGTTGCGCTCATCGTTCTGGATGGGGATGCCTCTCCAGGCACCAACCGGCTGACCGGTACGGCCTGTGCCGGGGGTTCCGAGCACTTCCGCATTCCAGACGCCAAAACGCAGCATATCAAACATGCGAACGCCCATCAGGAAGAGTTCTTTGTCGCGTTCTTCGATGATGATTTGCTCGGTAATAGGGCCGGCAAGCGGACTGATACCGTGCGAGTCGCGCACTTCATTTACCAGGGCAAGGCCGTCACCGGTTTGGCCGTGCAGGGCAGCAAGCTCTGCAAGCATGAGGTGATTTTCCTGCCAGGTAAGGAAATCCATAGGCGAAGCCTGAGTCGGGTACATATCCTGCTGGAAGCGGGGCTCATCAACATTCACGAGGCCTGCAGGGGCCTGACGCAGGCGCACACGGGCAGCTTCTTCGGGGTTATCCTCGATATACTGCGCAAAGCGGTAGTCGGGGATTACCTGAATGCGGCCGTCGCCGGCTGCAAAGAAGTACTCGTTAGCGGCCTGAACATTGTGCAGGCTCTGGAAAGGTGCATCGCCGGGCTCCATCCCGTTTTGGGCTGCTGCGAATGATTCCGCATAGTTACCCAATAACAGGTGCATTCTGGCACGCATGGTATTAATGATGCGGACTTCCTCTTCGGTTGCAACAGCTTCGGCAGCAGCAAGGCGCGGCAGTATTTCGGTTACAGCCATATCAGCGGCACGAATTACCGGGCTCCGGTCGATTGGTGCACCAAAACTGCTGATACAATCGGCAGCAGGTGTTCCGATACCGGCATCTTCACCGCAGGCAAAATCTTCGAAGTAAAAGCCGATCATATAGCGGGCCAGTGCTCCGTAAAAATTACCGGTAAAGGTTGCACGATCGAACACATCCTGAGACAGTTCACCTTCAATACGTGCGATGCGCTCAAGCAGATCGTCGGAAAGCAGCCGCCAGTTGTTTAGCGGGTTGTAGGCATTCCGGATGGTGTTGTTACTGAACGCCGTCTGATCGCCCACACCGCGGAAATTGCTCGCGATATCACGATAGGTCGGGAAAGTTGCCAGATCCATCACTTCATCAAAAATAAGCTGATCGGCAGTAAGGTCGGCAATGAGGCCGAGGCGGGTCCAGGTGAAAGCGAAACGTGCTTCCACACCTGTAATCAGAAACGGGATCTCGGCCGGGTCGTCGAGGAATTCATCCTCGGTAACATCAATTGGTTCTTCTGTACTCAGAACCCAGTCTTCACAGGCAGCAAGCATAAAACTTGTTACCAGAAGCAGGATTCCGGGAATTAAATATTTTCTCATGTTCTGGTTCTCCTATGATTAAAATCCGAGTGATACCGTGAAAAAGAACTGACGTGCCGGAGGCATCGTCAGGAAATCCTGACCACGTATCAGGCTTCTTGCGCCGTCGAAGTTCACTTCCGGATCGAGACCGCTGTACAGGGTGCTTGTAAGCAGGTTGCGGCCGCCGGCTGAAACAGACAAGCTATTGATGTAGTTACCGGCATCGGTGCGGCGAAGCAGCTCGTTAAAGCTGTAGCTTACGGAAACTTCACGAAGCTTCAGCCAGTCAGCCCGCTCAATCTGGTTGTAAGGGAAAGCGGTGTTCAGGCGCGCAAGGCGATTGGCTACATCGATGTACTCTTCCGTACCAGGCGTAAGATCAGCAAAACGGGCATTCAGTTCGCTAAATTCGCGGTCGTTGCCAAAAGAAATGGCAAATTCCCGGGTGTTGTTGTAGATGTACAGATCAGCCGCCCAGTCAACCAGAGCATAAATATTCAGGTTGCGGAAAGCACGCAGGTTCATAGCAAAAGAACCGGTGTGCTTCGGAAACGGGCTTCCCACTTCTGAGCGATCCGTTTCAGCATCTACGCCTACGAAAACGCCGGCGTCATTAAAGAGGGCACCGTTTACGCGCTGTACAAAGAAAGCCGAGCGCTCGATGCCTTCAGCCAGCACCTGTACACTGAAGCCGTCAAAGATCGGCTGTGCGCCGCCAAGATCGGTAACTTCAGAGCGCTGGTAGGCATAGGCAATATCGAAATCGAGACCGAATTCACGGCTTTCATAAGCGTTGATGCTCAGCGTTGCTTCCAGACCATGACCTTCAACACCACCTACGTTAAAAGGCACCAGGTTAATTACCCCGGTTGATGAAGCACGACGGAAATCAATGATGGAATCCTGTGCCCAAAGCTGATAGTAGGTCAGATCCAGCCCAAAACGGCCGAGGAAGTCTGCTTCTACACCAAGCTCAAGCTCACGAATGCGCTCCGGCTTAATTTCCGGATTACCCACAAAGCTGATAATACCACCGGTTCCGTAAGCGGAGTTGGCTCCGGCCCAGAGGCGCTCTGCACCGTCGTTGAAGCCGGGCAGCTGGCCTGTTTCACCGTAGGCAGCGCGTAGCTTGAGGAAATCGATGTAGGAAGGCAGGTCGAGGATGTTATCCAGACGGACCGCGAAGCTCGCCTTCGGATAGAAAATATTCGGCGCTTCATCACCGATAGAAGCGGCAAAATCCTGACGGCCACCCACGCTCAGCATGTACTGATTGCGGTAGTTGAAATTTTGCTCGAAGAAAATACCGGCTTCACGGTTATTCAGGAAACCTTCGTTGGCATCAATGAAATCATCACCGGCACCAATGTTGGAAATCAGTGCTGAAGCAAAACCGCGCTTCTGATTGAAGCTCTGGCGAAGGGTACGCTCAAAGAGCTGTGCACCAACCACGCTTGAAGCACTCAAGCCGTCAACTATGTCGTAGCTGTAGCGCGCATTAATGTCGTAAGTAAACTGCTCATTGGTGCGATTCAGAATGTAGCGCTGACCGGCAGTACCGGGGCCCGTTACAAAGAAACCGGGAGGGATGGTTTCATCGCGGCGCAGGCTTGAGCCGTCGAATCCGACCTGAGCATTCAGCTCCAGGTTCTCAATCGGGCGGTACTGAAGGTTCACCGAACCGAGGAAACGGTTCTGACGGGTAATGTCTTCGATCGCGTTGATGGCTTCTTCAGCGGTGAAGCCGAAGGTGCCGTCGTCGCCGCCCGGTGCCAGAATTACGTTGCCGAGGTAGCCGATTACGTTGTTGTCGTTATCCGGCAGGGCAATTTCATTCATGGTGAAGCCGGCGCTTACGCCAATGGTGAGGTCTTCACGGGGGAAGGCATCGAAGTTGGCACGGAAGCTTTGGCGATCCATGTAGTTACGGGGCAGGATCCCTTCTTCCAGACGCTGGTCGTAGGAAGTGTAAAAGCGGATGAATTCAGAACCACCCTGTGCATTAATGTTGTAATGCTCGAGCAAACCGGTACGGAACACATCATTTATGCTTTGCTCAGAAAGGAAAGCACTGGTCTGACTTTCGCGGGCGAAATCACTCACACCGCGCGTTGTGCGAACATTCACACTAAGGCCACCCTGATCGCCAAGTGCCTGACCCCGTTTGGTCGTTATCAGTACTACGCCGTTGGAGCCGCTTGTTCCGTAAAGTGCTGCTGCAGCCGGACCTTTAAGAATATCGATGGAAGCGACCTCGTCCATATTAAGGTCGGCAAGTGTTCCCACGCCCTGACCGCCACGGCCGGGCCCTGCGATTTCAGAGTTATCGATGCGGATACCATCGATAAAAATTAAAGGCTGACCCTGCCCTCCGAGTCCGCCGCCGGCACGTACATTAAAACGTACCCCGGAACCTACGGTACCACCTGAAGGCTGAACGCCTACACCGGCAACACGGCCGCCGACAAGCTGGGAAAGATCCTGAAAGGAAACATTATCGGTGAATTGTGTTGCATCAATACGCGACACAGCCACTTCAGAGATTTCCCTTGATGTGCGT
The DNA here is from genome assembly GCA_020832405.1 of Balneolales bacterium. Lineage (GTDB taxonomy): Bacteria > Bacteroidota > Rhodothermia > Balneolales > Cyclonatronaceae > Cyclonatronum. The sequence goes on along the minus strand of JAFIET010000024.1, from coordinate 31,575 downwards.
GACGCGATACCAGTTACCACAACTTCTTCGCGGCCCGTAGCATCGGCCCGCAGCGTAGCGTTATATGTATTTTCCCCTGCTGAGATGGTTATTTCTGTTGTAATCGAGCGATAACCAACAAATGAAAACCGAACCTGATAGGTACCGACAGGGATGTTATCTACACGGTACACACCACTTAAGTTAGTTGGTGCACCTCGTCCTAATTCTGTAAGTAAAACCGTAGCTCCAATGAGTTCTTCACCCGTTGTTGCATCGGTCACTGTACCAGAGAGCGTCCCGGTCTGTGCCTGCATGCTGCCCGCACTTAATAGGCAGAATACAACCACAGAAGCCGTTAGCGTAAGTATCTTCTTTAGCATACTGTATGACCTCTTGATTGATGGATGTTTTTCGAATCATCAATCTAATTTTTAAGCATATCAAATGAAAGAAACCAGGTATGAAGGAAAAAAATAAACCCCTTAGTAATTTATAAATAACGACTTATGCCGCAAAATACATGGTATTAAAAACGACAATCATAAACCATGTAAATGCATTTATTTTAAACACAACCACCTATGATTCATACAGTTAACCAAATGATCTGCCAAAATAATGCAGCAACCAGGCTACAACAACCCGTTGTTTGCTTATACAAATTAATAACTATTTAAGAGTATGCTCTTATAAATCATTGTTGTAAATTTGATTAAACTCAGACTACAGACAATTTCCGCAATCCCGATTCAATTTATTTTCTTCTTGCCATATAAATTTTTCATAACAAAAATGATACACTTGATTATGTACCGTTTTTATTTACATGCTTAAAATACATCCTTCATTGAGCCGGAGAGCATCAGCTGTAGTTGATAAACTAAACAAACGTAACTTCATGTAAGCCCGACATTGTGCTAAAAAGTAATGTGCCGGCAAAGAATACAGAGTGCATTGTCTTTAAACGTAAATACTCAACTCTCATTTACGTCAACTAAAATAATAGCGTAAACTTTTCTCGTATCATCTTAACTACAGGTTTGTTTAATAGTTTTGGATTTATAAAATATTCAGACAAAACACTATGTTAACAGCCGATATGCCTGGTAGCGCTTCCATGATATTTTACACTTTTGTGATTTCTGAATATTTAGATTTGCATATACCTTCTTGTATTTGTAAACTCATAAATTAATTCCTGTCAACTCAACTATAGCCTTATTTATTGATGATATAAGGGTTGTTAGGCTTCAAATACCCGTGTATTGCTTTGTAAGCAACCGCACATTTTCTACTTAACCTAACTAAACTTCAAACATGATGCACAGAGTCATTCTGCTTGGGCTCATGCTTTTTTGTTTGTTATCCGGTTCTGCCTTTGCGCAAACCTATACCCTTAGTGGTACGGTAACAGACTCAAGAAGCGGCGAAGCCCTCATTGGTGTCAATATTTTTGTAACGGAGTTATCCGGCGGTGCTACTACCGACCTTGAAGGCCGCTATGAAATACCGCTCAGTCCCGGCACCTATTCGCTCGTGGTAACCTACATCGGCTACCGCACCCAAACCACTGAAGTAACCATCACTGACAGCAATGTCAGCCGCAATTTCAGCCTTGTGCTCGACCGCGTTGACCTCGATCAGGTTGTTGTAGTTGGCTTCGGTACCCGTTCCCTTCGGGATGTAACCGGCTCCATTGCTACGGTAAGCGGTGAAATGATTCAAAACACCCCCGTTAATACCCTCGAATCAGCAATACAGGGCCGTGTTGCCGGTATATTTATCGAGCGTGAAACCGGCAAGCTCGGCGGCGCAACACAGGTACGTATTCGCGGCGGTTCTTCGGTAACAGGCGGCAATCAGCCGCTTTATGTTATCGACGGTATCCCGGTAACGATGGATGACCTTTCGGCCAATGCATCGGCAACCAACCCGCTTTCGGATATCAATCAGAACGACATCGAATCCATCGAGATCCTCAGAGATGCTTCTGCAGCAGCCATTTACGGCTCACGTGCATCCAACGGCGTAATTCTGATTACCACCAAGCGTGGCCGGGAAGGCCGTACGCAGTTCAGCTACAGCTTTCAGGCGGGCATCAGCGAGCCGACCAATCAGCGCGGTTTCCTTAACACCGCTGAATTTTTTGAGCTGTATGAAGAAGCCGCAAGAAACCGCGCTATCGACGACGGCGTTGACCCGGAAGTTTGGCTTGGTCTTTTCTATGAAGATATGGAATGGCTTTCCGCCGGCGAGTTTCGTCAGTTTGCCGACGGCAGCTGGGGATGGCGCGATGGCGTGGTTGATACCAACTGGGAGAAAGAAGCTTTCCAAAGTGCCGGCATGTTCCGCCATGAGCTCTCTGCACGGGGTGGTAACGACCGCACCCGTTTCTTCGTGAGCGGCAGCTACTCCGACGAAACCGGTATCCTTATTAATAACGATTTCGAGCGTATCGGCGCCCGCATCAACCTCGACCATACCGTAAACGACCGCTTCCTGATCGGTATGAACCTGAGCACCAACCGCAGCGTGATGAACCGGCTTTCTTCTGATAATGCCTTCGCCACACCTATGCAGCTGGTTGCACAGCCTCCGGTTACCCCCATTTTCGACCCCCGCACCTGCTTCGACGAAAATGAGGAAACCATCCCCGGCTGTACCCCCATCCTCAGCGGCGATTTCACCGAGTACTACAACGGACTGCTCCACCGCGACTACGCCGACTACGTAACCACCGTTTTCCGCACCATCGGCGGGGCTTACGGCGATTTCCGCGTTTCTCCGAACCTGAATATCCGTACCGAGTACGGCATCGACCTGCTCACGCAGAATGAAGATCAGTACTACGGCGCCCTCACCGCACGCGGTGTAGGCGGTAACGAAGGGCAGGGCCTTGGCTTCAGCCGCTGGGTTCAGATTCAAAACTGGACTTCCCAAACCTTCGCTACCTATCAGAACACCTTTCAGGATGTGCATGATCTTGAAGTTGTGGGCGGTTTCAGTGCTCAGCGCGTTACCGATACCCGTTCATTCGTAGAAGGCCGCGGTTTCCCCAACGATAACTTCCGTCGCATCGCAAGTGCCGCTGAAATTATCGGAGGAAGTTCTTCCGGCTCGGATTACTCCTTCATATCCTATTTCTCTCGCCTTAACTACAAGTACGACGAAAAATACCTGCTCTCTCTGAGCGGCCGTGTGGATGGTTCCTCCCGTTTCGGAGTTGACAACCGCTACGGGTTTTTCCCCGCCGCTTCTGTAGGCTGGATTATTTCTGAAGAATCTTTCATGCGCAATGCCACCTACTTCGACCTGCTCAAGCTGCGGGCAAGCTACGGCATCACCGGTAACGCGGCCATCGGCAACTTCGCCTCCCGCGGACTCTTCAGCGGCACCTCCTACGCCGGTTTCTCAGGCATTAACCCGTCGCAGTCGCCCAACCCGGATCTGCGCTGGGAGCAAACTGCGCAATTTGATCTCGGTATCGATTTCGGCATCCTCGGCAACCGTATCCGCGTTGAAGCCGATTATTACGTCAAAAATACCCGCGACCTGCTCCTGAACGTGAACGTGCCTGCCACAACCGGTTTCACCTCGCAGCTGCGTAACGTTGGTAAACTGGAAAACAGAGGCTTTGAATTCACCGTGAACACCTTCAACCTAACCGGTGAACTTCAGTGGACCTCGAACTTCAACTTCACGACCAACAACAACAAAATTACCGACCTCGACGGTCAGGTAATTACAGCCGGCTTCATCAACCGCGCTATTGAAGGTCAGCCGATAGGGGTGTTCTTCACCCGCGAATACGCCGGCGTTGATCCGGAAACCGGCAGTGCCCTCTACTTCGTAAACAGCGGCGACAACCCGCGCGAAACCACGACCAACCCGGCAAACGCTACAGAAGTAATTGTTGGCGACCCTAACCCTGATTTCATTGGCGGTTTCGGAAACAACTTTTTCTACAAAGGCATTGAGCTGAACGTGCTGTTCCAGTTTGTGTACGGCAACGATGTGTACATGCCGAGCGGCCGTTTCATGAGCGCAAACGCCTGGTTCTACGACAACCAGACCAAAGATCAGCTCAAGCGCTGGCGTCAGCCGGGCGATGTTACCGACGTTCCGCGCCCGGTACTGTTCCGTGCCAACGGTACTGCCCCCTCAAGCCGCTACATCGAAGACGGCTCGTACCTGCGCCTCAAAAACGTGACGCTTGCCTACAACCTGCCGAGTGCTTTCCTGAGCAACTACGGGCTCGACCGCATGCGCGTATATTTCACCGGGGTGAACCTGCTCACCTTCACCAAATATCCCGGATGGGATCCTGAAGTGAACACCGACTTCCTCGCCGGTAACATCAGCCAGGGTACCGAGTTCTACTCAGCCCCACAGGCCCGCTCTTTCACCTTCGGGATCGATATCGGTTTCTAAATGCCCATCCAAAAAGTATTTCACACTATGAAAAACACGAAATTTTCAATACTTACCCTTGCTGTGCTATTGGCGGGCTTTTTGATGATCTCCTGCGATTCGCTGCTCGATGTAGATCCGCAGCAATCTATTGATGAATCAGATGCCCTCAGCACCCCCGGTAATGTGCAGGCTGCCCTTGTTGGTGCCTACTCGCAGCACCGGACCGGCTCGCAATACGGCGGCCGCTACATGATGCTGCCCGACCTGCTCGCCGATGCCGGCGACATCGCCTGGACCGGCACCTTCTTCCAGCCGCGTGAGGTGTTCGATAAAGTCATCTCAGCCGACAACAGCTACACGCAGTCGGTCTGGGTTGGCTCCTACAACACCATCAACCGGGTAAACAACGTGCTCAGCGCCCTCGACATCCTCGATGAGCAGGATCGCGTGCGCGTAGAAGCTGAATCGCGCTTCCTGCGCGCAGCAGCGCACTTCGAACTCGTGCGGGTTTTTGCGAAAGCCTACAACGACGGCAACCCGACCCAAAACCCGGGCGTGCCCATTGTACTCACCCCGACCCGCGGTATCGACGAATCCAGCTTCCTGCCCCGTGCTACGGTTGAAGAAGTGTATCAGGCCGTAATTGCCGACCTCACCTTCGCCAAAAACAACCTGCCCGAAGCCAACGGCGTATTCGCCAACACCTTCGTTGCCAGCGCATTTCTGGCCCGCGTGCACTTCATGCGCGGCGAATACGCACAGGCCGCAACCGAAGCCACCCGCGTAATCGGCTCAGGCCGCTACAGCCTCATGCCAACCTTCGCCGGCGCCTTCAACAACGACGGCAACGTAGCAGAAACCGTGTACGGCATGGTCGTAACCCCTCAGGACGGCACCAACGAGCTGAACCTGTTCTACGCCTCATCCGATTTCAACGGCCGCGGCGATATCGACATCCTCGACCAGCACCTCGCCCGCTACGAAGCCGGCGATGCCCGCGCCGATTTCTTCTACACCGGCGGCGGCGCGCGCCGTTCGGCCAAATGGCAGACCTTCACCAACATCCCGGTGATCCGCCTTGCCGAGCTCTACCTCACCCGGGCTGAGTCGAACCTGCGGGCAGGTACTGCAACCGGCGACAGCCCGGCCAGCGACCTGAACGCCATCCGCACACGCGCCGGTCTTGCACCGCTCGCCGCCGCCGATGTAACGGTTGATGCCGTGCTCGCCGAGCGCCGCGTAGAGCTCGCCTTCGAAGGGCACCTGCTCCACGACCTCAAGCGCACCGGCCGCAGCATAGGCGATATCCCTTTCAATGCTGCTCAGCTCGTGTACCCCATCCCGCAGCGCGAAATGGAAGTAAACCCGAACCTGGTCCAGAACCCGGGCTACGGCAACTAAGCCATCCGCAACGCAACAAACCTCAAAAAAAAGGCAGCCTCCAAACCGGGGGCTGCCTTTTTTGTTTCAGTTTCAGCAATACCCCAAACGCCCGTTTGGGGATTCCCTTGCCCGAGCGCACTTACACCGGCAATTCTGTTTTTTATTTTTTGGGTGAACTCCGTGAGCATCACGGTCAGCCCCGGCAGATCAAAACCCCCGGTCCTGCGGACAGTCCCGTGGTTTTTGGGCTCGGGATTCAGGGTAAGGTGTTTGCCATAATTCCTTCACAAAAAAAACAAAACCCGCACAGGCCGGCGGCTGTGCGGGTTTTGAATTCAAAGCTGCAAAGGCATCCCCCGAAAACACGTTGATTCGGGATGTACCGTGTCGGGTTTATGACCGGCTTTTATTTCAGCAGCATCATTTTGCGGGTGAGGGATGCGTCGGGGGTGCTGAGGCGGTAGAGGTAGAGGCCGGAGGCGAGGGCAGAGGCGTCGAAGCGGACGGTGTGCGTGCCTGCCGCGAAACGGCCGGAGGCGAGCACTGCTACGCGCTGCCCCTGCATGTTGAAGACCTCAAGGCGTACATCCTGCTGTTGGGGCAGGCTGAACCGGATGCTGGTTGCGGGGTTGAACGGGTTCGGGTAGTTCTGGGACAGCGAAAGCTCAGCGGGCAGCTGGGTTTCCGGCAATACGGATACCGGAACGGCATCGAACACCACTACTTCGCCGCTTGGACGCACCGCAACAAGCTCAAAGGCCGCACCATCCTGATTTTCGGCGGGGTTGAGGAAGCCGCGGGCCTGAATGGCCACAAACTCTCCTTCAAAGACACTGAGGTCGGCTGTGAAGCGCGCTACTTCTGTTTCGGTGCCGGCAAGGGTTAGCGAGAGCGCTGCGGTTTCGGCGTTGAGGCCGGTGAAAGGGGAGGGCTCGCCGTAGCTGAGGCCGCCGATGAGGAGCGTGCCGTTGGCGTACACATCTACGGCGGGGGCGTCGGTTACGGTGTGCAGCAGGTAGGCGTGCAAGTCGGCCGGGCCAACGAGCAGCGGATAAATGGACACCGCAAGATTCACCGAAATATCGGCGCCGCCCGGGTTCTGGGCGAAGTCAGCGGGGTTGGCCACGCCTGTTACCGTGATGCTGTAGGTGCGGTTGGCTTCGAACTCAAACGTATCTTCGAGAATCACGGTGTCGGTGCCGGCAAGCTTGATGCGCAGCTGCTGCAGTTCGCTTGATGGTGCCGGAGATACCGGAATGGCCGCACCAAAGGGGAAGGCAGATTCCACGAGGGCATCATTCACAAAAATATCGACGAGCGCGGCGGCGGGATCGGCGGCGGAGTGAATCAGCTGCACAAATGCCGGATCAGGATCAGGGCCGGGCGCATCCGAAAAAGGAATCGAGAACAGGTACAGGCCGCCTTCGGCACCGGCAGCGGCAAGTAGGCCGCCTTCCACCGATAAACCGGTAACACGATCTATCGTTGAAAACGACGCAATTTCGGTGAGGCTTGTGAGGTTGCTGCCCTCAAACTGCCGTACGCCGAAAAATTCAGCGGCGGCGTACACAAAATCCTGCTGTATGCGCACATCGCGGCCGTTGTTGGCAACAGAGAAACTGCCTTCGTTTACAGGCGCGGTCGGGTCCGTGAGGTTCACAACGGTCAGGCCGTTGTTGCCGTCGGCCAGCACGGCAAAAGGCTCACCGGGTCTGAAATCGAGCGACTGCACGAGCTGACCCGTTACTACGGCAGAAGCCTGAACGGGGTTTTCTTCATCCGAAATATCGGCTACGAAAAGGCCGGCGCCAAAATTGGCAATCAACGCAAGGTCGTCTTTTTGGCGCACATAATAGGCGTTGTTGCCGGTCGGCAGGGTTGAAATGAGCGAAACCGCGCCGCTTTCGGCATCGCGGGTGTACACGCGCAGCCCGCCAAAACCGGAAGCCGTGTAGGCACGGTCGGCGGTTACGTCAACGCCGAAGCTTTGGGACGAGGTGGGGATCACTTCCAGAATCTGCGGCGCGGCAGGGTTGCGGGCATCTATGAGGGTGATGCGGCCCGAGCCTCCATCTGAATCCACAATGTAAACCAGGCCGTCGGAAACCGAGATGTTTTCGGAATTCTGCGTGGTAAAAATCCGGGAAAGGAAAACGGGGGCTAACGGATTGGCGGCATCAAAAATGGTGAGCTTGCCGGCGATGTCCATCACATACAGTATTCCGTTTTCAAGCGCTACTTTGTACGCAAAGCCGAGGTTATCAACCAGCCCGTTGAGCACCGGCGCTGAGGGCGTGCTTACATCCACCACGTTAAGCCCGAAAAAGCGGCTTGAAACCACGGCGAGGTTACCGTCAGAAAAGGTATCAAGCGATGACTGCACATTAGGGGTTGAAGCGCTCACTACCGAAACGGAAGCCGGGTTCGATACATCGAGGATGCGCAGACCAAAAGAACCCGATAGGTAGGCGAAGCCATCCACCACGCTTGCCCCAAATACTCCTCCGGCAGCAGTATAGGCACCGAGCTGAACCGGGGCAGTACGGTCGCTTACATCATAAATCAAAAAGCCGGCAGCCGACGATACATAAAGGACATCGCCCACAATGGCGAGGTTGTTTACGAACCCGCCGACATCCGTTGTGGAAAGCAGGGGTGTTTCCTCCGTTGAAGTGATGTCGTATATCCGGAAACCCGGTGCGCCAAAAGCAACATAGAGGAAGTTTTCATCCACCGCCATTCCGTTGGCTGAACCACCGGCTGTAATATATTGGATTACTTCCGGTGCTTGAGGGTTTGATACATCAACACGGGTAAACCCCTGTGTGCCATGGCCTATAAAGGCTTGATTTCCTAAAGCTTCTACCGTAAATCCGGCACGAGGGGTAAATGAGCCGGTGAGCTGCGGATTGTCTTTATCGGAGATATCGAGAATGAAGAGTCCGCCGCCGGGATTTCTGACGGCAACGAAGGCAAGGTCGCCTTCCACCACAATCTCGCTGATCAGCCCCGGGAAAGCGAAGTTACCCCGTGCAACGGGCGACTGTGGGTTTGTGAGATCGACTGCAACAAAGGAGGGGCCGTCGCCAAAATAGGCGAAGTCGCCGGCAATAAACCCTGTACGGCTTGTGCCGCCGGGAATAAATGAAGACAGCTCAAGGCCGTTTTCGTTTTGCAGCTGAGCCTGCTGCTCAGATGTTTCGAGCCAGTTTTGGAGCAGGGAGGCATCTCCCCGGAAGGCCGGAACGGGTTCGCCGGTTTCAGGATGAAAAACCTGTGTTTCAGCAGGCTGCTGCGCGTGCAGCAAAGGTGTGCTGAGTAAGAAAAGCGCAGCCACTATTATGAGCCCTATGCATACGGTACCAATTTTATGTGTCATCATGGTTTAGTTTTTAGTTTGATTTTATTGATTGATGCTGTCACAAAAAAGGCTCAGAAGGCCGTGAAGCCTTTGACTCACACTGCACCTTCTGAGCCTGCATTGCAGCTCTTCAATAAATCAAAAACCGCGTTTATACGCTATATGCAGAGATTATTTTACAAGCATCATCTTAATTAACTGTGTTTCATTTCCCGCCCGGAGCCGTGTGAGGTAGAGTCCGCTTGCGAGGGCAGAGGCGTCAAACCTTACGGTGTGCTGCCCGGCAGGCAGGCTGCCGTTAACAAGCGTCGCTACCAGCTGCCCCTGAATGTTATATACCGTGAGCACAGCATCGCCGCTTTCAGCCAAACTGAAGCGGATATTTGTAGCCGGGTTGAACGGGTTCGGATAGTTTTGCTCAAGTGTGAAAGTGTGCGGTTGCTCTATGCCGGGCAGGTTCGTTGCCCGCATGAGCGGGGTAAAAGTTCCGGTTTCGGCATCGAGTATGCCAAGTTCGGGGTTATCTGCAAAACCGGATATTACAAAAAAGAAGTTGGCGGGCAGCTCTTCCGTGATCAGATTGTAAACAGCAATGCTGGTTTCTCCGTCTGCGGTGCGCAACTCGAGTAAATCTGCCTCCAATTCCTCAAAAATTGGTATTGAAAATTCTGCTTCTTCGGCATAAGCTGCGAAACCCAGAGTCAGGTCGCCGGGTTGCGCAACCAGGCTCACCGCCGGGGCATTGGTTACCGCGTGCAGGATTCTGTACTCTGCCCAATACTCGTTCACAGGGATGATGTCTCTCCGAAAAACGACCGCCCGAAGCGAAATATCAGTGCCGTCGGGGTTTGGATCAAATGCATCAGGATCAGCTACACCCGTGAAAACAATGGTGCCATCAAAACCAAACTGTTCAAGCGGCAGGGATTCTGAAAAAAGTATAGATTCACCCTCCCTAAGCTCAATTGTAATTTCAGTTGATGCGGCGTTAAACTCAAAATAATCCGTGGCAGTCTGATAGCTGAAGTTTTCTTCAATAAGTTCATCATCTACAAATAGGGCCACGGTTTCCAGTGCCGGGTCGGCCGAGAAATGGGCAAACTGCAGGAAAACGGTTGCGGAAGCGGTTGTGATGTCGGCCGTCCAGCTTTGCTCTTCGCCATGCGGGGTACTCAGCGTGAAGCTGACCGGTTCAGAAAAATTGAAACTCTGACCGGCTTCAGGTGCACCTTCAACGCCGAGCGGCACGGCAACGCTCGGGATGAGCGCGCTTAGGCTTGTGCCAATCGGCAGCACCGCGGTTATGGTAGCGGTCTCCGGATCAATTTCGGCGATCACGTCTTCAGTTAAGCCGGGGTTGTCATGGGCAAAAAAGGCGAAGAATCCGAATTCTGGCTGCAGCTCCAGGATGGGCTCAAAAACCACAAGACCCAGCGAGGCATCGTCCGGCTGATGAAAGATGACGCTCTCTGCGAATTCCGCACTGTTGTCGCCCCAGTAGTTTCCGATGGCGGTGAGCTCCATCATCGTATTGTTGTAGAGGGCAAAAAGCGCATTGTTATTTCCGTTACCGAAAAAGACGTTGCCGCCAGGATCTTCGGCCGTGCCAAAATCAGGCTGCGGACCCTGCACGGCCTGCGCACTGCCCAGCTGCGTTGTTACGCCCCAAAGGTTGCCGGAGATGATGTTCCGGCGCACGCGCGAGGTGTTGGTGGGCTCCATAGCCAGGAAGTTGAGCCCGCTGCCACCCAGCATGGGGTTGTTTTGGATGTTGTTATCGGAGATGATGTTGCCCTCAATCACCGTTGAGATATTGTTTCCGATTTGCGTGATGCCAAAGCGGTTGCCGGTGATCACGTTATTACGGATCGATGCAACGGTTACGCCTCCGCCGAGCAGGTTGCTCAGGCCGATACCGCCGGAGTTGTTGTTGAAGCCTTCGATGATATTGTTTTCAATTCGGAGGGTATCACCGGCGATGCCCGGACCGAGGTTGATTTGCGGGCGGTTGGTGTTATCGGTCACGTTCCGCAGGAAGCGGCTGTTGGTGATTTGCGGGGCACCGGTAACATTTGCGCCGGAACCGATAGCTGAGCGGACATTATCAATAAAATCGCATCGGTTAATAACCGGACTTGATCCGCTGTAGGTGATGGCCGCCGTGACGTTTGAGAAGCCGTTGTTTCGCATCACGCAGTCTTCAAAAACGGCCGGGGTGCCTATCAGCTGAATGCCGCCCCCATACTTTACCGTAATGTTCCGGAATACAGCCGGATCTGCATCTTCAAAACGAAACCCACGGAAGTTCGCGGCTGTGCTGCTTGTATCGGCAGCAGTAAAGGTTACGGTGCCGAAAGCAGGTTCAGCCCGGAAGCCGCCCTGAACCACGATTCGGACAGCCTGCGCTACCCGTACTTCGGCCGGCTCCAAAATGTGAAGGCGGTCGGTTTCGGCTATAGTAATTTCGGCATTAATCAAAAACCCGTTTTCATCTTCCGTAACAGCACCGCCGGAAATTTCGACAAGATCAGACAAGGTGAGGGTGAGGTTCTGATTGGGCGTTGTGAACTGTGCATTCGCGCCCGTATAGAAAGCCATACTAAAAGTGAACAGAAAAAGGGCTGTAGCAGATCGTAAAGCAGATTTCATGGATTTTATTATTTGTGGATGGTAATAGTTCAGGAATCAGCTGCTGATTGGGCCGTGTCTTTATGAGCTGTTGTTTTACTTGTACGAAAGAGAAAGGTACAAAAAGAAAGCCCGGCTTCCGCAAAGGAAACCGGGCTTTCAGGTAAAACGCAGTGCCGGCTCGGGCAGCAGGAGGGGAAACTGCAGGTTTGCAGTTCCCCTCATTTGCTAAGCCGGGACAGATGCGGCTGTGAATTACTTCACAAGCATCATTTTCTGTGTTTGTACGAAGTTACCAGCCTGCAGACGGTACAGGTACATACCTGAAGCAAGGCGGGACGCATCGAAGTTTACGGTATGGAAACCGGCTGTTTGCTGACCGCGCACCAGAACCGCCACACGCTGACCCTGCAGGTTGAATACTTCGAGGGTTACCTCAGAAGCTTCCGGCAGAGCATAAACGATGTTGGTTGTGGGGTTGAACGGGTTCGGGTAGTTCTGCTTGAGAGCGAACTCGGTCGGCATGTCAAACTCAGGCTCAACATTTACAGCGTCCTGGTTGTTGAAGAATACAACAGGCAGGGTTTGGTCATCACCAGTCAGGAATACCTGGCGGTTGGTGCTTCCACCCTCACCTACTGAATCAAATTCCCAACCACCGTTAGGCAGTTCACGGCCGTCGCCGGCAAGGATGAAGTACTTGTACTCATAAAGGGTACCGGCTTCACCGAAGAGTTCTACGGTGTAGGTGTACACCATTTCGCCGCTGTCGGTCATTTCCTCGCCTGTAATTACAGACCAGTCATTGAAACTACCGCGAACGAACACTTCATCACCAACACCCGGGTTGAAGTTACCGAGTGAACTCTGAACGCTCATATCAACCTGGAAGGTAACGAGTTCAGAGGGCTGACCTGCTCCCTCTTCAACAGTCATAGCCACGGGAATGGTTGCTGACGGTGTAATCGGGGAATTGGTTGTGATGTTGATGTTGGCGAAATAGTCACCAGGCTCCAGATCTGTTGCATCAAAAGTGACTACAACTTCAACTGAGCCACCGGGTGCAATTACACCCTGTGCAGGATCGGTATCAACAAAAGAACCGAAGTTTCCTTCAATCATAAAGGCAAGGTCGCTCCAGTCGCCATTTGTAATACCTGCCCATGACTGCCAGTTGGTATTGGCTCCAAACAACCCACCCGGATCAATAAGCTGACCACTGTTGAGATTTGGCTCACCCTGAGACCAGTTCCAGCGAGCTGGCCCGCCAAGCTGACCATTAGTGTCAACAAATACCATTATCCAGTAGGTACCGGCTGGCAAGTTTAGAGCTGAACCTGTCGCTGCTTCAATATCCAAAACTATATCGGTGAAAATAGCCCCTGCAGCCTCTTCAATGATGGTGAGGCCGGCAGAATTAAAGCCACCTGTGAAGGAGAACACATGGCTGTTTTGTCCATCCTGCGGGTGTCCGGCTGGAAGGCCATTGTTGTCAGGATAAATGAATATTCCGACACCATTTGCACCCGTGGTAATGGGTACACCATCGGCCGGGCCAACAAATCCATAAGCTGTAATGACCTGGAGATTTGCTCCTTCCTCGAGGAGGAAGTCATCAGCAGAGTAAGCTCCGCTTCCCAATGGCTGGAAGAAGTCAGACACACCACCGCCAGTACCATTGTTCTGCTGATTCCAAATGATTTCGGTTTCGCTATTCAGAACAGAAGGCATGGTTTGGCGAACTGCATGCCAGCCAGGCGCAGCCGATTGCAGAGTTGCATTGCTTCCACTTATTCTCATACTGTTTGACAATGATGAAACTTGGTCAATAGCCTGAGCGGAGCGCTCGTTCCTCACCAGAATGCTGCGTCCGGAAGTCGGAGCTACGGTATTGGAAGTACCAATGTTGAACTCCAGATCAGATTCTCCCTCGTTGGTGAGCAGAAGCGTAGCTGTACTTGTTGCACCTTGCTCAACAGTCACGGAGAAAGAGCTCGGGTCAAAGCTTAAAATACCAGCATTTGAGCCCACTCCAGAAAGTGCAACAGTAACATCACCATTAGAAGCGTTGCTTTCAATGGTAAGCATTGCAGACTTATTACCGTCTGATTCAGGCGCGAAAGAGATGTTAATGACAACACTCTCACCCGCTTCAAGTTCTAATTCCTGCGAGCTTACCACAAACTCTTCACTGTCGGTAGAAAAGCCAGATACAAGAAGAACATCTGAACCTGTATTGGTTAACAATACGCCGTCAGTAACAGAGTTACCAACGAATACAGAACCAAAGTCAAGTTCAGCCGGATCTACATCTGCAATCGGTTCACCAAATACAGTAAGCGTGGCTGGGATAGCTACTTCAGGGTTTGCCGGGTCGTTGGTGAGTACACCAAGAACACCTGTGTAAACACCACCGATAAGGCCGGCAGCATCAAGCGTAAGTGTAATGGTTTCTGAATCACCAGGAGCTACTACACCGAAAGCAGGTACTACTTCTGTGATAAAGTCAGCACCGGCTGATACGCCAACCAGCTCAATCGAACCAGACCATGTAGTTGCAGGGCCTGGCGACCAGCCATGACCAATCGAAACATAAAGACCCGACATATCAAACGGTGCCGGAGGTGCGATCGGTGTAGTAATAGGAATACCAATCGTTCCATTCTGGCCTTCGGCCCATGCTACACGAGTACCTGCGGGCCCGTAAAGGGTTAGACCACCTGCCTGGAATACGACCGTAGAGGGATCAATTACTGCACCTGTTTCAAGGGGCTCAGTAGTAAAGAGTACCGCAAAGTCGCTTGTCCAGGTACCGCCGCCTACAACATCCATCACAAAGTTTGGATTAACGGCAGTAAGCTCGCCATTCAGACCATCAGCTACTGTAAGGAACTGCCCGCCGCTAAAGGTTGCGGATTCGAACTCAATAAGGAATCCGTCGCTGTTCAGATCTGCAGACTCGCTGGACTGTGCAGAAGCTGATCTTTCTGATGATTCACCGCTGATACCGGCTTCATTCATCATAAAGCGCTGCAGGTTTGCATTCATTTGCTCTTCGGTGTTTTCGAAAGCAGAACGAACCTGCACCATCATGCGCTGGCGAACAGCATCAAAGCGGGTGTCGGTACCGTCAAGGATGCGCTCCATGATATAATCAGGGAAAGCGAACTCAAGCGCGCCGTTACCTTCATTGGTAATGGTAAGCTCAAAGGTGTCAGAAGTATTGGCAGCAAGTTCAGCTACGATCTCAGACGGATCGAAGACAACGCTCGCACCAAATACGCCTGTACCCGTAAGCGCGGCTGTTTTCACACCTGCCGGGTCATTTGTTTCAACGAGGAGATCACCACTGTACTCTCCGGCTACATCAGGAGAGAAAGTAACCGTGAAAGTTCTGGTTCCGCCCGGAGAAACGATTTCTACATCGCCGAAATCAACACTGAACGCATCGTTATCGGTGGTAGCATCAAAAATTATGAGGTTAGAGGTACCTGCATTGGTGAAGGTCACCATCTGCTCTGCGAAGAAACCTTCTGCAACTTCGCCAAAGGCAAGGGCAGACGGTGTAATGAGCAGAGAAGGACCTGTTGTACCGGGTATGAATGCGGTATCGCCGGTTTCCAGCGCTACGAGCAGGCCGAAGGCTTCACCCTGATCAGGGTTGAGGAAACCTGAAGCAAGAATACCTGCGGAAAGGCCGCCGAATCCGGTTACATCTGCGATGAATGCAGCAACCGGCGTTGTTGAACCGGCCGGTCTGATTTCAATCACATACACACCCGGATCTACACTAAAGTAGCCGGAACCGGTACCATAAGGTACGCCTGTCAGAATGTTTGTACCGAGTTCACGTACGAAAACGTCAACAGCAGGAGCATCCGTAGCACCGTGGAACACATAGAAATCGAAGGTATCGCCGCCGCCGGTAGCCTGACGATCCGTCAGAACAACAAGCTCAGCACCGATTTCGAGACCATCCGGGTTTGGTGCAAATCCGTCAGGATCAGCCACACCCTGTGCAATAACAGCATAGCTTTCATCAGCTTCAGGAACTACGGAGAGTGAAAGCAGGGCTTCACTTCCGCCCGGTGCCATAATTTCGAGGGTAAGCTCAACATTGGCCGGAACAGTGAGGTATTCGGTTGCGCCGCGGAACGGGAAGTTCGTAGCAAACAGACCGCCATTCACATATACATCAACTTCTGCGAGTGCAGGATCTGCTGCGTTGTGAATAACCTGTACCTGAGCAAAGCTGTCATCATTAACATCAACGGTTACCGGAAAGGTGATAAGGCCGTTAGCGGGGTCGTTGGTGGTGATGAGCAGGTTGTAGCCATAGGAGCCAACCATGAGGCCCTGTGTGTTTGCCGTTACGTTAACCATGGCAGAACCACCGGCAGAAACACTGCCGCTTGTCGGGTCAACTACCAGCGGTTCCGGCGTTTCACCGTTTTCGGGCTGTACAACACGAACTTCATCAATACCGATGTAATCTGAATTGTCGCCGGCAGGTCCGCCGCTTGTAACAAAGTAGCGTAAGCCGAAGCGACCTGTTGTGGCAGCATCCAAACCTTCTACCGTAGCCACAAATTCAGTCCACTCATCAGGATAACCATTTGGCCCAGTTACAAGATCCGGATTAACTGTTAACATGAGGGTTGTGAAATCACCTGTGCTGGCAGGGTCTGTACCGGCATTGGTACTGCCGCCGGCTGTGCTGAGGCGAACTTCAAGGCGATCCGGGAAATTGCCACCGGTGGAACGGGTGTAGAAACGAAGTTCAGTTCCGTTCTGCAGGGTAACTTCCGGGGTTAGCAGCCATGTATTGATAGTGTTGCTGCCAGTTGTGCTGTTAAAGTTGGCACCAATGTAATGTGTTTCTTCACCGCTGAACGCAGGAAAGACCGCTGGATTTCCCTGGAACCAGGTAGTTGTACCCACCGGTGTGCTTAGGTTTTGCAGCGACCAGCCGTCAGCAGGAAGGGTTTCGATATCAGCAAAGCCTTCGCTGAATTCATCGATGGCCATCAGCGCGGCATTATGTGCTACAACTGCATCAATAGTACCGGCAGGTGTTACTGCGCCGGAGGCACGGTCAGCACCCTGAACGGTAGCAAACTGTGTGCGCACACCGCTTGAGTAGTTACGGGCAGCTGCATTTTCGACAGCGATGCTGAATTCGAGGTCATCAGCGCCCATTCCGGCCAGGTTAAGTACTTCCAGAACTGAAGTAGCTGATTCACCGATGCCAAGATCGAATTCGATTGAATCAGGGCTCACACCTGCAATCGGATCGGTGTCAGATTCCGGAGCCAGCATGAGAGACACGTTGTCAAGGAAAACATCAGCATTGCTCAGACCCATTTCGAAGCCGAGCTTCATGGCACCAAAGGTGTTTGTCAGTTCAAAAGTGACCTGGTATGTTTCCATACTTGTGGTCAGGTTGAAATCGGTGATGTTAACTGGAACAAAACCACCGCCATCTTCACCAAAGTAGAACCGAAGCTGACGACCATCCACAGCAGAGCGGGCATCGAAACTGGCAACATAAGTTTCACCAACTTCAAGCTCAGCAATCTGCTCCTGGGTGAAGACCTGATTGAGCTGTACAAACCAAACTTCATTTGTTGGCCCGGTCATGTTTGTGATAGCAGCTTCACCGTCAACAACACTGAAATCAGCGTTTACGCCGGCAAAATCAGCAACATAGGGTGTCCAGCTGTTAAGACCATTATCGAAAGTGCCGTTGATGATGATTTCACCTTCAATAGGATCTACAGGGTCTACAGGCTCACCAAGGAAACCCGTGATGGAGAATGCAAGACCGGCGAATACAGGGTCTACACCTGTCAGATTTGTCCATGCCGGGAATGCCCCGCCAAATGCAGTACCCGGGGTAATAAGTTTGGCAATGTCAAGCTGTACAGGAGCTCCGGCATACCAGTTCCAGCGTGCATTAGATACCGCGCCTGCCTGAGAGGTATGGAATGCAAGCCAGTATTTACCAGGAGGAAGAATCAGGTCCTGTCCGGTTTGGAATACATTCAGGCTTATCCTGCCGCCGGGAGAAATAACCAGAGCTTCGTCACCTTGTGCGGCAATATATGACCACACAGCAGCTTCAGGAGATGTTTCAGGATTTCCGGCAGGTACGCCATCTGCATCAGGGAAAATAAACCAGCCTGTGCTTGTAATACCGGCAGGGGTAAAGCCCTGGCCATAGAAACCTTCTACAGAAAGTACTGTAATTTCCGATTCTGCATCGAAAGAGAAGTCATCCGCGCTGTAAGCTCCGGTTCCGCTTCCTTCACCAGCAAAAAAGCCGGATACGATACCATTAGTAGCTGATACCGTCTGCTCCCAAATAATTTCACCGGGAATCGGCTCGGGCTCGTCAGCTTCAAACACGAACTCAATAGTTCCGCCCCATGTACCACCAGGTGAGGGTGTCCAGCCATTTCCGTAGAAAACAGTAAGACCGTCCATTACCAGAGGATTGGCAAATTCTACTGGCGTAATCACAGGATCTACGGCATTGCCACCGCCTGTCCAGTTTATCCGCGCAGCAGCTCCTAAGTTTGTGGTACCGCCAACCTGCAGCACGCGCTCACCGGTCTCCAGGTCACCATCAACAAACAGAAGGGCGAAGTCATTGGTCCAAGTAAAACCCTGCATATCAACCGGGAAAAAGTCTGGCAATAAACCAAACAATTCGCCGGTGAACATTTCATCAATGGCTTCGAATTCACCGCCTGCGAAAGGCACTTCAGGAATTTCGAATACGAAGTTATCAGCTCCGCCGGCACCGCCTTCTTTATGAAGAGTAACGGATACGTCAGTCCAGTCCATTTGCGCTGCTGCCACACTGTTCCAACCATGTGAAAACGTTATGATCCAGGTTCCGGCATCCATAGTTCCGCCCTCGCCAAAAATATCGTCGCCAACATGGGTGCTGATGTAGGTACCATCATTGGTAGAACCACCACCATCGAAACCCCAGGGGTTACTGTCACCACCGAAACCACCAAGCTGATAGGTTTCGCCAGATGGGCTTTCGATAACCATTAAAAGATCTGAAGCCCAGGTGCCATTATCTGTGATACCGGCTACCGTACCTTCAAAAGTAAAGCCTACGGCCATACCGGAGGTTTCAACTCCAGCTTCAACTTCAAAAACGACAGGTGAGCCGCCGTTTGGAGCGCTGACAACCGAAAATGCGGAAACTGACAACACTTCATCAAGATCCGGATTGAACTCAAGCAGAATGGGATTCTGAACACGGTTAGCCATCTGCGACGCCCTGAATGCATGATATTCATCCAAAATTTGCTGTTGTGCAAAAGAAGGATTTACCAGCTCACGGCTTTCTGCTGCTAAAATTACCTCAAGTGAGGCCACATCAAATGTTGAGAAAATGTCCGGAGCGATCCGACCCAAAAACCGGATCTCTGCCTCGGTAAAGCGATTCACAATCGCCTGTCTGTCTGCCGTTTGTATGCCGGCATTATTGATAATAAACGTATTTCTTTCCTGCTGTGCGGTTAGACTTACACCTGATGACTGCGCAGAGGCCGCCACCGGAAATAAGCACATTAACAGCAAAAGAAATGCGAATACACCAGCTGTGCCTTTCAAATTATAGTGAAAGTTATTCATAGGTATTCGTGATTTTTAAAGGATAGATTGACCATGTATAGCTCTTACGCCCTGCCCTTAGGTACTTGCCCGTATTTAACATTAACAAATACTTAAGAGCTGTTATTGGCAGCTTAAACCAGCTTTAAGCTGCCAAAACAGGCACACTTAATATAAGTTTATACTTGTAAATGCAAAATGAGAATTTTTGTTTTCACTGCATCCCTTCGTAATTACCCCGTATCAGTAAAAAACAAGCTCAATAATTTCAATTGGTTAGAAATTTAGTTTTGCCGGCAATTACCCTGGCAGCTTGTTTTAGTTTTACATCTTCCGGTTTGTTAGGGCCCGATTGTTCCTTTTTTATATGCCAACCAATTTCATACCCTCAAAGCCGGCTGACTTACTGCTGTACCAATTCCCGGCTGAACATTTACTGAGTTTGCTTAACGCTATTAAGCTGATATGTTCTTTCACCCTTAATTTATTTATCCATTTACGCAAACACCTCATAAAATGACTTTCAATTTGTGCCCAATATCTTCCGTTCTGCATTTCAAATTAACGTTTCAGCAAATAATTTTCTGAGATTAGCGCTCTTTTGTTGAACCCTCTTTTTGCAATTGTAATTTTATTTTGCTTTACAATACCCTGTTTGCATTTCACGCCATCACTCCATTTGCGTAAGAAGTCTTTTTATTCAGAAAAACCATAGCTTCCGGTTTTGTTTTCTCAAATATTGATGTTCAGAAAACCCATTGCTTTATAAATTCAGTCAGATATGCTGAAAACCGCACTATTTTATAATCACCGGTGTTTTTGAGGTTCAATTTTGTTCTGAGAGGATAATTCCTGCCGGCGTTTCTTTTCTTAAATTCTATTTGCGGGCTTTGATCCTGCTTAGCTCACATCCCGATTATCACATGAAAATTTTTCCGCAATCAGCCTCCGAAAAACTCGGCTACACGGCCGTACTTGAGGCTGCCTCCGTTTATCTGCGCTCTGTGATGGGGCAGGAGGAACTCGAAAACCTGAAGCCTGTATCCGTAGAAAGCATTGTTGTTCATAAGCTTTCACTTTTGCGTGAACTCATGGATGTGCTGCAGTTTGAAAGCGAAGTGCCTTTCGAGCATCCGTTTGATATTCGGGAATCCGCCAAAAGGTCCCGTGTAAAAAGAGCCCTGCTCAGCCCCGAGCAGCTGCATCAGATCCGGCAGTTCTGCATCACCTGCCGGCTGCTTCAGAATTATCTGCGGGCCAAAAGTGAAACACATCCCTTGCTGAGCCAGCTTTCTCAGCAGATTATACCCCTCAAAGAAGTTGAAAGGGAAATCGGCGAGGTGATAACCGAGCATGGCAGCGTGAAAGACAATGCCTCCCCCGCGCTGCGGCAGATCCGCAAGAGTCTCGGAAGCCGGCGCAATGAGCTTCGGTCGGCCATCGACCGCATCATCCGGCAGATGAGTAAAGACGGCTACCTTGCCGAGTTTGAGGCTACCATCCGCAACGGGCGCATGGTGCTGCCGGTACGAGCCGAGCACAAGCGCAAAATCAGCGGATTTGTACAGGATGTTTCTGCCACCGGGCAAACGGTGTATCTCGAGCCAACCGAAACGCTGCATATTAATAATGACATCAGGGAGCTCGAACAGCAGGAACGTGCTGAAATTGAGCGCATCCTTATGGAGCTCACAGCCGCCATCGGGCTTAAACATGAGCACCTGCTGAGCAATGCCGCGCAGATCGGCCGCTTCGACCTGCTGCTTGCCACCGCGCGCCTGTCGCTGTCGTTAGGGTGCAGCATCCCTTCGGTTGGCGCAAAGCATCAGCTTTCTCTGCAAAATGCGCGCAACCCCGTGCTGATGCTGCGCAACCGCCGCCTGCCCAAAGAGCAGCGGGAGGAAATCGTGCCGCTGAACATGAAGCTCGAACCCGACGAGAAGGGCGTTATTATTACCGGTCCAAACGCCGGCGGGAAATCAGTGAGCCTCAAAACTGCGGCCCTGCTTTCGATGATGGCGCAGTCCGGTTTCGCCATCCCGGCCGACGACACCTCAACGCTGCCGCTTTTCAGCGGGCTGTGGCTCGATATGGGGGATGAGCAGTCGATTGATAACGACCTGAGCACTTTTTCCAGCCGGCTGGCATGGATGCGCGAAACCCTGAAGGGCGCTGATGCGGGAAGCCTTGTTTTGGTGGATGAAGCCGGCACCGGCACCGACCCCGAAGAGGGTGTAGCGCTGTTTCAGGCTTTTCTGGAAATTTTGCATCAGCGGGGATGCATGATTCTGGCCACGACCCACCATGGTAACCTGAAAGTTTTCGCGCACAACTATCCCGGTTTTGTGAATGCGTCGATGGAGTTCGACCGGAACCGCCTCACCCCAACCTACCGCTTCAGAAAAGGCGTGCCGGGCAGCAGCTATGCTTTTGAGATGAGTGAGCGCCTCGGGCTTTCACCCGATCTGCTTAAAAGAGCGCGTGAACTCGTCGGGGATTCGAAAAACAGGCTGGAATCGCTCATTACAGAAATGGAGGAAAAAGCGCAGGAGGCAGGTGACATCCGCTCCAAGACGCTGCGGGAGCAGGTAAAGGCAGAGAAGCTCATGCGCGATTATGAGCAGCGCCTCAAAACACTGACCGCCGAGCGGGATAAGCTCCGCGAAAAAGCCCTGACGGATGCCCGCGAAATCATGCAGTCTGCCAACGCCCGGATTGAGGAGGCCATACAAAAGGTGTATGAGGCCGGAACCGACAAGGAAAAAATAAAGCAGATCCGTGCGGAGGTAAATCAGCACCGGCAGGCCGTAGAGGCCGACCTTGAGCAGACCTCCGCCCGACGGAAGGGCAGGCTGCCGGATGCCGCCGATGCGAGTCCGCCAAAGCCGGGCGATACCGTGCGCCTGAGCGACAGCAATGCCACCGGCGAGCTGATCGAGGTGAACGGCAATCAGGCAGTTGTTGATGTGAACGGCCTGCGCCTGAAAACCAAATACAAGAACCTGGTTAAGACCCAAAAACCGAAAGAGCAGAAAAGGGAGCCGGTTTTCAGCACAGCTGATGATGATTTTACCCCCGTGCCCGTGCCGGCTACGCTCGATATCCGGGGTTTCCGCGGCGAGCAGGCAGGCTCAGAGCTGATGCATTACCTCGACCGCGTGAGCGCTTCAAGCCTTCGGCGCATTGAAATCATACACGGAAAAGGGGACGGCGTCCTCAAAAAAATCGTGCATGAGCAGCTGGCCAAACGGAAGGAAGTGAGCAAGTTTGAGTTTGCCCCCTGGGAGCAGGGCGGTCCGGGCTGCACGATTGTTGAGTTAGGCTGAGAAATTTTTTTTACAGGATGATGTGCCCCCGGGCAGATTGGGGCCTCCTCATTCGTTACCCTGCTGCATCAGCCTGCGGGTTTTGGCCGGGAGGGAAGCGACCACGAGATCGTAGCTGTCCTGCACCCATTTTCTGAGCAGGGGATCGGGCAGCTCCGGCACAATCATGATGCTGTTCCAGTGTTTTTTGCTCATGTGGTATCCGGGCTGCACAAAATCATAGGTTTCGCGCAGCTCAACGGCCTCAGCCGGGTCGCACTTTACGATAACCATATCCCATTTTTCAATATCGGTTATGGCGAAGATTTTGCCCATCACCTTAAATACGAGGGCATTTTCATCGAAAGGCAGCGATTCTTCCGCATGAGGGAAAGCAAGGCAAAAATCCCGGAATCGGGCAATATCCATCGGTGAACACCTCTGTTTTGGCAGTTAATGGGAAAGACTTTTTTTGAAAGATACTTAAAGATTTCCGGCCTGCAGTAAGATAAAGTCCGGTGAAAATAAGAGGATAATCAGATGTTGATACAGAAAGCGCTTATACGTATTTTTCCAAGCTACACTCCAACTTCACCCGTTGTTCCATACTGATTATGCTCTATTCTATTACAATCGTTCTGATTGCCATCATCTGTGTCGTCCTGATTATTGTTATCCTGCTGCAAAGCGGTCAGGGTGGCGGACTTTCCGGCGGAATGGCCGGTAACGTTGGCGGTGGTGCCGGCAATATGGTGGGAGCCCGCCGCACGGCCGACTTCCTGTCGAAGTCAACTTCTATTTTAGGCGGTACCTTTTTGGTTCTGTGCCTGCTCGCCAACTTCCTGATCGACAAAGGTCCGCAGGAAGGCAGTGTGATTCAGCGCAGCACCGGCTTTGAGCAGCCTGCTCCGCCAAACCTGCAGCTTCCGCAGGAAACATTACCTGCACCCGCTCCTGCACCGGCGCCGGCTGAAAACAACGGTAATCAGGAATAGCTTTTTTATGCTTTCTTTAAAGCCTTCATTCTGCGGAATGAAGGCTTTTTTCATTTTAACAGTCCGCAAGCGCTTTCGGAGCACCCTCAATAGCGGCCTGAAAAGTGTATATTCGCTCCTTACCTTTGAAGAACAGGGTTCGTTCAGCTTTGCAGTCTGAACTATTCATGCCGTTAAACCCTTCCTGCAGTGCAGATAACAAGTACCGGCCGACCGAACCGGTTACAGACCTATAAAAAACAGACTCAATTTTGCTATGAAAACTACCTGGAAAGGAATACAAGTAAATGCTGAAGGCGACGGCATTTCAACCTCACTCAGCAAGCAGGTGAACCTGCTGGGCGTATTAATCGGTGAAGCCGTGCGCGATCAGGCCGGCCGGGACATGTTTGACCTCGTTGACGGGCTGCGGAGCAAGTGCAAAACAGCCTACCTTGAAAATAAAGATGCGCTGCGGGATGAAACCCGGCACATCATCAGCACTCTCGATCTTGAGCGGATTGACTGGCTGCTGCGCGCCTACACCGCTTTTTTCCACATGGTAAACAAGGCCGAGCAGCAGGAAATCATCCGCATTAACCGGCAGCGAGAGCTTCAGGCAGATGCCGGCAAAACCCGGGCGGAGTCCATTTCGCAGGCGGTTGCCATCCTCAAAGCTTCCGGGCTTACCTACGAGCAGGTGGTTGAGGTGCTTCAGAAAATGGATATTCAGCCGACCCTTACGGCGCACCCGACCGAGGCCCGACGGCGCTCGGTACTGCGCATCCAAAACCGGATTTCAAAAGCACTTGGCCGGCTCGGCTCTCAAAAACTCACCCGGGCTGAAGAAGCCGAAGAAATTGACGAGATGTTCCGCCAAATCAAGCTGCTGCTCAACACCGACGATGTACGCAGCACCCGCCTCACCGTTTATGATGAAATCAAAAACGGCCTGTACTTTTTCACCAACGCGATCTGGAAAACCATCCCGCTCATTTACCGGGATATGCGTCAGGCGCTGATTACGCATTACGGCAAGGCCCCAGAAATGCCGGTTTTTATCCGCTACCGCTCGTGGATTGGCGGCGACCGCGACGGCAACCCTTTTGTTACGCCCGAGGTGAGCCGCTTCACCCTGCAGGCGCAGCGCAATGCCGTTGTTGAGCTGTACCTCGAAGCCCTCAAAGAGCTCCGGAGTGAGCTCAGTATTTCGACCCGGCAAATCAGCGTGCCGCAAAAACTTTCGGATACTATCGAAGCCGACCGCAGCACGGTTAGGCTCAGTCAGGAAATCGAGACTGTTCACAAATACGAACCATACCGCATCCGCATCAGTCAGATTATGGCCAAGCTGCAGCTCAGCTTTCCGCCTGATGACAAAGGTCTGCTGCGCCCTGCCAAGCCCGATGAAGAGGCTTTTATTTATACGCTTGAGGCCTTTCTGCACGATCTTCAGTTTCTTCAAAACTGCCTGCGCGAACAAAACTTTGCGGAAATGGCCGACAACGGTTCCATCGCAACGCTACTCATGCAGGTGCGCACTTTTGGCCTTTCACTGGCTTCGCTCGACATAAGGCAGCACAGCTCTGTTTTTGAGCACACCATCAATGAGCTGTTCGCACAGGCCGGCGTAACCGCAAACTATTCGCGCCTGAGCGAAGATGAGCGCATCAGACTGCTCAGCGAAGAGCTCAAAAACCCGCGGCCGCTCGTACCTTTCAGCACAAAACTGAGCGACCAAACGCAGGATACGATCGACATTTTCCACACCATCCGCAAAACGACGCGGGTTGATCCGCAGGCCATTGGCAGCATTATCATCAGCATGACGCATCAGGTGAGCGATATGATGGAAGTGCTGATTCTGGCCAAAGAGTGCGGCCTATGGCAGCTTGAAGCCGGAAAAGTAAAAAGCCGGATTGATGTAGTGCCGCTTTTTGAAACCGTGGAAGACCTCGAAAACAGTGACAAACTCATGGCACTGCTGTACGAAAACCCGGTTTACCGCCTGCACCTTGAAGCCCGCGGACGCTTTCAGGAAATCATGCTGGGCTACAGCGACAGCAACAAAGACGGCGGCTACTGGATGGCGAACTGGTCGCTGCACCTGGCTCAGGAAAAGCTGGCGAGGGTGTGCCGTAATTATGACATCGACTTCCGCCTGTTTCACGGCCGCGGCGGTTCTGTAGGCCGGGGGGGAGGCCGGGCCAATCAGGGTATGCTGGCCCTGCCGCCGGTCTGCCACAGCGGGCGCATCCGCTTTACCGAGCAGGGCGAGGTAATCTCCTTCCGCTATGCGCACACGCACGTAGCGCACCGGCACATCGAGCAGATTGTGAACGCCATGCTGCGGGCAACCGCCTCCGGACTCGGCTACCACAAGGAGTCAGCCGAGCCGGAAAACGGTGGCTTTTCAGCGGTGATGAGCGAAATAGCAGACCGCTCCATGAATGCATATCACGGGCTGATTCACCATGAGGATTTCTGGAGCTGGTACACCTCGGTTACGCCCATCGAGCACATCTCGCGGCTTCCGATTGCATCCCGCCCGGTTTCGCGCAAAACAGGCAGCGAAGTCGATTTCAGCAGCCTGCGCGCCATCCCCTGGGTTTTTGCCTGGACACAGATCCGGCACAACATCCCCGGCTGGTTCGGGGTCGGCTCTGCGCTGAACGAGCAAATCGGGACGCACGGAAAGCTCGAAAAGCTGCAGCAGATGTACCGGGAATGGCCGTTTTTCCGGGTTGTGCTCGACAACGCACAGCGCGAAATGGCACGGGCACATTTTTCAATCGCTCCCTATTACACGAGCCTGAGTGAAATCAGCACCATACCCGATCTCATCCATCAGGAGTTTGGCCTTGCGAAAAAAGCCATCCTTCAGATTACCGGTCAGAAAGAGCTGCTCGATAACAACCCGGTCATTCAGAAATCAATCCGCCTGCGTAACCCCTACACCGATGTACTCAACCTTGTGCAGGCCGAGCTGATGACCCGCTGGCGTGAAAAACCGGAATCAGACGAAGGCGGTGAGCTCCGGTACCTACTTTTCACCAGCATTAACGGCATAGCTGCTGCAATGCAGAGCACCGGCTAAACCGCAGTTTTGCGAAAAATGCTAAAAGGGCGTGAGCATTCACGCCCTTTTACATGGCTTGAAGTCCGCCGAATGTTGCTCATCCGTTTACTTTCGTATATTCAAAATGATCCGGTTTTTTCATACGAATTTTGATTTCATCATCCATTTATGAGCGCATCACAGCATAACCTCAGGCTTGAGGGGGTATATACGGCAATTGTAACGCCTTTTACGGAAGACGGCAGCCTGGATCTTGCTGCTTTCGGAAAACTGCTGGACTGGCAGCTCGAAGGCGGCGTAAGCGGGGTTGTGGTCTGCGGCACAACCGGGGAAAGCCCCACCGTT
Source organism: Balneolales bacterium (assembly GCA_020832405.1). Lineage (GTDB taxonomy): Bacteria > Bacteroidota > Rhodothermia > Balneolales > Cyclonatronaceae > Cyclonatronum. The sequence continues at coordinate 4,470 of JAFIET010000024.1, read as the reverse complement.
TCGGAGGCCGAGTTCGTGCAGCTGCTCGGTTTTGCCCGCAAAAAGCTCAGCGGCAGGGCACTGCTGATAGCCGGTACCGGAACCAATTGCACGCAAACTACCATCACCCGCTCAAAGCTGGCCCGCGAACACGGGGCACAGGCCCTGCTGATTGCATCTCCCTACTACAACAAGCCCACCCAAAACGGCCTGCTTGCCCATTATCACGCTGTTGCGGATGCCGTTGATCTGCCCATAATTGTGTACAACGTGCCTGGCCGCACGGCCGTGAACATCACAACAGATACGCTCATCGTACTGGCACGGCATCCTAATATTATTGCCGTTAAGGAAGCAAGCGGCGATATCAATCAGATCATGGATGTGATTCAGCGGGTTCCGCAGCCGTTTACGGTGCTGGCCGGCGACGATCCCATCACCCTGCCCGTGCTGGGCTGCGGCGGCAGGGGAACCATCTCGGTGATTTCCAATGAAGCACCGGCACTGATGGTGCAGATGGTAAACGCGGCACTCAGCGGTGATTTTGAGCAGGCACGTGCCCGGCATTATCAGCTGCTTCCCCTTATGAAAGCCAACTTCTGGGAGAGCAACCCCACCGTAGTGAAAGCAGCTCTCGCCGAAATGGGCCTCATCAAAAACGTGCTCCGGCTCCCGCTTGTACCCATGAGCCCGCGCCTGCGCACCAGCCTTACCGAAGAACTTCAAAACCTGAAACTGGTCTGAACATGATGTTCCGGATCGGTTTTCTTTTTCCCCACACTACTAACTACCCGTTTATGAATCGTACGTTACGCGCCACGATGGCTCTGCTTTGTTTATTTGGGATGATGCAGCTCGCCACAGTTTCTTCAGCCTTTGCACAGCAGGTACAGTCGCCGGAGGCTTTTCTGGGCTACGCCAAAGGGGAACGCCTTACCCCGCATCACCGAGTGATGGATTATGTGATGCATGTAGCTGAAAACAGCGACCGTGTAGTGGCTGAGCCGTACGGGAAGTCGTACGGAGGCCGCAGCCTCGTATTGCTGTATGTAAGCACGCCTGAAAACCTGGCCCGCCTGGAAGAAATCAGAACGAACAACCTGCGCCGCGCGGGTCTGCTGGAAGGGCAGGCTACCACCCTTGAATCGAAGGCCATCGTGTGGCTGAGCTACAACGTGCACGGCAACGAAATATCCGCTACGGAAGCCGCGCTTTTCACGCTATATGAGCTTGCCACCGGCGACGACACCCATCTTCAGAACACCGTAGTAATCATCGATCCGCTGCTGAACCCCGACGGACGCGACCGCTACGTAAACTGGTACCACCAAACCGCCGGGCGACAGCCCGATCCGTACCGTGCCTCCCGCGAGCATATCGAACCCTGGCCCAACGCCCGGTCTAACCACTACAACTACGACCTTAACCGCGACTGGGCCTGGCAGGTACAGATCGAAACCCGGCAACGGATGGCAGCCTATCATCAGTGGATGCCGCATATCCATGCCGATTTCCACGAAATGGGCGTAGATCAGCCGTATTATTTTCCGCCGGCCGCCGAGCCGTTTCATGTTGCCATCTCCGACTGGCAGCGGGATTTTCAGCAGACGATTGGGGAAAACCACGCCCGTCATTTTGATGAAGATTTCCGGATTTATTTCACCCGCGAATTCTTCGACCTGTTCTACCCGAGCTACGGCGATACCTACCCGACCTTTAACGGGGCCATCGGCATGACCTACGAGCAGGCCGGCAACTCGCAGGGCGGCCTCAGCGTGATAACGGCTGAAGGCGACACCCTCACTTTTGCACGCCGCATCCTGAATCAGCATGTTGCGGGCATGTCAACGGTGGAAGTTACCTCGCTGCATTATGAGCGGGTTGCTGAAGAGTTCTTCCGTTTTTTCCGCGATGCCGCGGCAACGCCCTATGCGCCGCACAAAACCTATGTGGTTTCCGGCAACAACAGCGCGGATAAACTCGAGCTGCTCACCAGCTACCTCGATGCCTGGGGCATCAGCTATGGTAAGGCGCCGGAAGTGCGCTCGGTGCGCGCCCTCGACTATCAGTCGCTCGATGAGCGCAACATCAGCCTGAGCAGTCAGGACCTGCTCATCAGCGCGCATCAGCCCAAATCGGTTCTGCTGAACGTGCTTTTTGAGCCCCGCACAACCGTGGTAGATTCCCTCACCTACGACATCACCGCATGGGCGGTACCTTACGCCATGGGGCTGGAAGCTTTCGCGATAGAGCGCCGCATTGATCCGGCCGGGACTTTTGCGGTGAGCCATCCCGTAACGGATTTCAGCGTCATGCCAGATAAGCCCTACGCCTACCTTGCCGGCTGGGGCAGCAAACAGGATGCTTTTTTCCTGGCGCAGCTGCTGCAGCACAACATCCGCGTGCGCTTCGCAACGCAGCCATTCAGCATGGACGGGCAGCGCACCTGGGAGCGGGGCACGCTCATCCTTACCCGCCGCGGTAACGAGAACCTTGGCGACCGGTTTGATACCATCGTTCGGGAGCTTTCGGAAGAACTCGGCCGTGAGCTGGTTGCCCTTAACACCGGACTTGTGATGAACGGCCGTGATTTTGGCTCCTCAAGCGTACCTATGGTGCATGCGCCGCGTATTGCGCTCATCGGCGGTCCGGGTGCTAACCCAAACAACTTCGGTGAAATCTGGCATTTCCTGGATCAGGAGCTGGAGTATCCGCACTCCGTTTTTGAGCATACCCACCTGAACCGGGTCGATTTTTCTGATTTTGATGTCATCGTTCTGCCGCAAGGCGGATACCTCAATCAGGTGAGCGGACAGGTGAAAGATGATCTTCGCCGCTGGATTCGCAACGGAGGCCGCATGATTACCTTCGGTAACTCTATCCGTGCCCTTGATAATGGTGATCAGTTTCAGCAGATGCGCGGCATGCCCGAGCTTACGGATGAAGAGCGCACGGCACGGCAGCTGCTCCGCACCGAAGACCGGCAGCGCGATGCCGCCGCGAGCCTGATTACCGGCAGCATCTATTATATCGCCCTTGATAACAGCCATCCGCTTGCATTTGGTTACCCGGAATTTTACTACTCGCTGAAATCAGGCGCAACAGCTTTTGAATACCTGGAGAACGGTTTCAACGTGGGTACCCTGCAAACCGGCGCTCACCGCTCCGGTTTTGAAGGCTACCGGGTGAAAGAACACATAGAAAACTCTCTCGTTTTCGGCGTTCAGCCATACGGGCGCGGGAATATTGTGTACCTTAACGACAACCCCATCTTTCGCGGATTCTGGCACAACGGCGCCCTGCTGTTTGCGAATGCGCTGTTCTTTGTGGGTCAGTAGCACTTCCGATTTATTCAACCAAACAGCATCTCTCCATGGAAAACCCTGAAGCCGAACCAAAATCCTCTGCGTTTTCATCCTGGTATTTTTCGACTTTGTTCGGACTTACTGCGCTCACCGCACTGGCTTTTGCCTTTTCCGGATACGGCTATAACTGGGGCATCTGGGGGCTGAGCACAGCGTTTGCCGTGCTGCGCATCAGCGGATACATGCTGATTGTGTTCGGAATTGCCGGGCTGCTTTCCCTGTACTTTGCCAACCGCAGCCGCAGCAGGGGTCTTCATCTGTCGTACACCCTGCTTACGGTTTTGCTAAGCGTCACGGCCGTTTCGATCGCGCTTTACTGGCAGGCACAGGTTAACAACAACCCGTTTCTGCACGAAGTATCGACTGATACCCAAAACCCGCCTGCTTTTGATGCCATTCTGCCGCTCCGTGCCGATGCGCCTAATCCGCCCGAATTCGGCGGGGATGCGGTTGCCATGCTGCAGCGGGCAGCCTTCCCTGATCTGATCACCATCTACCTGCCTCACCCGAAGCAGCGCGTTTACGACGAAGCAGTTAGTTTGATAGGCGCGCGCGGCTGGGATCTGGTAGCCGGCAATTACGAAACCGGCCTTATCGAGGCAACCGAAAAGCTGCCGTGGTTCGGTTTTAAGGATGATGTCGTTATCCGGCTGGTTTCCGATAACGGCCGCACCGTATTCGACATGCGATCCAAATCGCGCATCGGCGGCACTGATCTCGGCGTAAATGCAAAACGGGTACAGCGTTTTATGGCCGACCTGAAGGATAATCTCGCAGACTAAGCCCGCCCCGCTCAGGTATCAGCAAAACTTACTTGTCAGCCCGTATCAGCTTTTGGCCGGTACGGGCTGACAAGTTTTACAGAGATAGATACGCCGGCTGTTCATGGCCGTTTTCTCGATTTCAGTACCGCAACTGTAGCAGGCTTCAGCTTCGCGGGCGAAAACGTAGTGCCGGTAACCGCGCCGCTTTATGCCCGCTGATTTCGCCTGTGCAACACGGGATTCATCGAGGGTTATGCCTTTCGTATCGAAGGCCCGGTTGCTGATCAGCAGGGCGGTTTCCGCAAAATGCTGCAGGCGTGCTTCGCCCAGCTTTGATGGTTTTTCGGAAGGATGAACGCCGC
>JAFIET010000023.1 GCA_020832405.1 Balneolales bacterium | reverse complement strand
CTGGGTCCGGCACCGCCTCAGCCGCAGAGTGCGGTCGCCAACCGGAACATGCACCTGTGGCGCGCTCAGCTGCCGGAGCTGCCCCTCGGCCTGCACCTCGTGGAAGTAACAAGCACCGACCGCAATGGCATCAGCTTCACCGATGTAATGACGATCGAGGTACGCGAACAGCGCCCGCCGAGGTACTGGCGCAGTGAGCTGTGGGAGTGAGTTTTTTTAGGTTGTAAACTATGAAGAATAGAACGAAGCCGGATTGCCTGAACCTGAAATTATAGAAAAAGACGGAGGTGTTGAAGTGACTATTTTCACAGCAAAGGTTGGTAGTCCAATAGGTAGTCCAATAGGTAGTCCAATGGACAAAGATGATGGAAATGCAACCTATCTGCTTACTGATAGGCAAAGTGTGATACTAAAGCTAATTATTGATAACAGAAAAATAAGTAAGAGAAAACTTGCAGAATACCTGGGAATTAATGTTTCAGCAGTTCAGGCGCATTTAGATGCGTTGAAGCAAAAAGGCGTTTTGGACAGAAAAGGCGGAACAAGAGGATACTGGGTTATAAAAAACAATCCCGATTAAGTTGCTCTGATACATTTAAGCTTTAAAAAAACATTCTGTCAAAGACAGAATATGAGATTAATCTTGCCCGCTCAACCTCAAACCACGGGCTTATCCGCCGGTTTGGGATGAGTGGAGCAAGCACGAAAGACAGTGATGTGCACGGGGTTTCCCCTAAAAAAAGAAAGCGGGAAAAGCAGGGTGTCGGATTCAGGGGGACAAATGTTTGGCCTGAATTTTTCGGCGGTTTGTGTTAGCGCAGATACGTCGCTTTGCGCCAGGCCCACTCGAGCGGGCCCATTTTGCGGGTTTTGAAATAGTAGTTGCTGTACACGATCTGCACCGCGAAGATGGCAATGGCGAGGGTGATGGTGCCGAGCGTGCTCAGGCTGCCGTAGAAGCCGAGGCCGTAGCCGTAAAAAATGGTGGTGCAGATTACGGATTGCGCGATGTAGTTGGTAAGGGCCATGCGGCCTACGGGGGCGGCGAGGTGCAGGTGCCGGCCGATGCTGCTTTCGCCGGCTTCATGTTTTTCGAGCAGGCGCAGGGTGTAGCCCACATAGGCCATGGTGAGGGCCGGGGTGCCGATAAGGAAGCTGAGCATCTGAAGCAGCACCCACAAATTCATGCCGACGGCATCGGCGTGCAGGCCGGCCCAGGCGTACAGGGCAGAAAACAGGAGTCCGGCGAGCAGGTTTTGCTGCCGTTTGGGGATGAACCACTCGCGCAGCTGTATGGGGTTGTTCAGCAGGCCGGCGCCTTTACGCGCGACAAGCAGGCCGAACATAAAGACCGAGAAAATCCACGCGTAGCCTGCCGGAGTGAACAGCATCCCGAACCAGGCAAAGCGCAGCTCTTCCTGCCGGTAGGCGATCATGTCGCGGAAGCTTCCTTCGAGGTACACGAGGTAGCCGCGGTCGAGCTGTTCCTGAAACTCCTGCCGCTGCTGTGCGAAAGCGGCTTCAATTTCAACCGCTGCTTCGGGCACACTCATTCCCCAGGCTACGAGCGCCACAATAGCGGCATTGAATACAACAAGCAGACCCAGCGCGATACCGATCCAGATTTTGATCGTTTTGTCGGTGCGGTTCAGGAAGAAGAGCAGCAGCAGGCCGATTATCGCGTAGGGCAGCAGGATGTCGCCGGCCCAGAAAAAGTAGCCGTGTGCCAGACCGATCAGCAGCAGCACGCCCATCCGCCGGGAGAACACAATGCCCGCGCTCAGGTTTTTTTCGCGCAGCCGCTCGGTGAAGATGTAGAAACCCAGCCCGAACAGAAAGGAAAACAGGGTGATGAATTTGCCTTCAAAAAACATTCGTATGAAAAATGCCGCGCTGTCCTGTAGCGGACCCGTCGGGATCCGGCTTTCGGCGGCGTACTGAAACATGGGGTGCGCGAAAAGCGCGAGGTTTACCACGAGGATGCCGAACAGCGCGATACCCCGAAGGATGTCGAGATCAGCAATACGTGCGATGGGTTTTACAGCTGCAGCGGCTTCGGTTGCCTGACTTGAAAGGGGAGACATGAAGGATAGGATTTTCGTAGGTCGATGTAAAAATTTACATGGAAGATACGAAAATCGGATGCTATTGTGTGGGTAATTGAAGCCGGGTGATGGTAAACTTATTGTACTGTCAGCCGAAAAGTCAGCTGACTTCTGTCCGTTCCAACGCCCGGGCGTGCCGCTCGAGCTCTTCCTTCAGGAAGCGGCCTGTAATGCTGGCTTCGGTTTCTGACACTTCCTCCGGGGTGCCCTGCGCGATGATGTTGCCGCCGGCTTTGCCGCCCTCGGGACCCATGTCAATCACGTGGTCTGCGGCCTTAATCAGGTCGAGGTTGTGCTCGATTACGAGCACGGTGTTGCCTTTGTCAACCAGCATCTGAATCACATCAACGAGCATGCGCACGTCTTCGAAGTGCAGGCCGGTTGTGGGCTCATCCATCACGTAGAGGGTGTTGCCGGTCCCGATTTTGGAGAGCTCGCGCGCCAGCTTGATGCGCTGCGCCTCGCCCCCGCTAAGGGTGGTGCTTGGCTGACCTATGGTGAGGTAGCCCAGCCCCACGGCGTTCAGGGTTTCCAGAATCCGTTTGATGCGCGGCATGGCGTCGAAGAAGTCCACCGCTTCACTTACCGGCATGTTCAGCACATCGTTGATATTTTTGCCCTTATAGAAAATTTCGAGCGTCTCACGGTTGTAGCGTTTGCCGTTGCAGGCTTCACACTTCACATACACATCGGGCAGGAAATTCATCTCGATTTTTTTCAGGCCGTCGCCCCCGCATTCCTCACAGCGGCCGCCCTTCACATTAAAGGAAAACCGGCCCTGATCGTAGCCGCGGATGCGCGATTCCGGCAGCTCGGCGAAGAGCGAGCGGATGGCGTCGAAAACCTTGGTGTAGGTACCGGGGTTGGAGCGCGGCGTGCGCCCGATGGGGCTCTGATCGATGGAGATGATTTTGTCAACATTATCCACGCCTTCGGTGTCGTCGTAGGGCAGGGGTACTTCCTTCGACCGGAAAAAATGATTCGACAAAACCGGCACGAGGGTTTGATTGATGAGGGAGCTTTTCCCGCTGCCGCTCACGCCGGTTGCCGCGATGAAGGTGCCGAGCGGCAGCTGCAGATTCACGCGCTTCAGGTTATGCCCGCGGGCGCCATTAAGGCTGAGCGTTTTGCCGTTGCCCTTGCGCCGCTCCGCGCGGATTTCCACCAGCTTGTCGTAACGCAGGTAGGCGGAGGTGAGCGAGCCGGGGTCGAGTTCTTCGGGCCGGCCTTTGGTTACAACCTCGCCCCCGTAGGTGCCGGCGCCCGGTCCCATGTCGATCACGTAGTCGGCATGTTCGATGGTTTCGCGGTCGTGCTCCACCACGAGCACGCTGTTGCCGAGGTCGCGCAGCGTTTTGAGGGAGTTGATGAGCTTGATGTTATCCCGCTGATGCAACCCGATGCTCGGCTCATCGAGGATGTAGAGCACGCCCACGAGCTGTGTGCCGATCTGCGTGGCAAGCCGGATGCGCTGCGCCTCGCCGCCGCTCAGGGTTTGCGCTTCGCGGTCGAGGGTGAGGTAGCTCAGCCCTACATTCAGCAGAAAATCGAGGCGGTCGCGGATTTCCTTGATAACCTGTGAGCCGATCAGCCGCTGCCGGTCGGTGAGCTCAAGCCGGTCGATGGTGTGCCGCAGCTCGGTGATATCGAGCTGCACGAGGTCGGCTATGGTGAGGCTGCCGAGTTTGTACGACAGTGCCTCCCGGTTCAGGCGGCCGCCGCCGCAGCTGCTGCACTTCACCTTGTTCATAAAGGCCTGCGCCTTGTTTCGCTGACCCTTGGTTTTGCTGTCGTTAAAGGCGGTGCGGATCATGGCGGCAAGCCCTTCAAACTTTTGCTTATAAAAAATATCGCCGTCGCCGAAGTTGTACTTCACCATGTAGGTTTTGCTGCCGCTTCCGTGGAACAGCACGTTCATCACAGGGTCGGGCACTTCGCTGAAGGGCGTATCAAGGCTGAAACCGGCCTCTTCGAGCACGGCCTCAATTTGTTTGAAGGCGAAGTTGCCCTTCGGCTTGCCGAGGTAGCGTATGCCGCCTTCATTCACCGAAAGGGTGAGGTTGGGGATCACGAGGTCCGGATCCACATCGAAATCATAGCCGAGGCCGTCGCAGGTCTGGCACGCGCCGTAGGGCGAGTTGAAGGAAAACAGGTTCGGGGCCGGATCTTCGTAGGCGAGGCCGCTTTCTGCATCGAACAGCTTCATGGAGTAGAGCAGGTCTTTGGCCTGCTCCCCGCTGGCTTCGGGCACGTGCAGAATCACGTTGCCGTCGGCCATCTGCAGAGCCGACTCTACCGACTGCGCAATGCGGGCACGGCTGTTTTCCGACACCACGAAGCGGTCAATCACCACATCAATATTATGCGTTTTGTAGCGGTCGAGCTTCATGTCGGGCTCAAGCTCGAGAAATTCCCCGTTTACCCGCACGCGGATGAAACCCTGCTTCAGGGTTTGCTCGAACAGCTCGCGGTAGTGCCCTTTGCGCCCGCGCACCACCGGCGCGAGGCAGTACGCCTTGGTTTTTTCGGGCAGCTGCATGATGGCCTCCACCACCTGATCGGTCGTCTGTTTCTGCATTATGTTGCCGCTCAGGTAAGAATAGGGGATGGCGACCCGGGCGTACAGCAGGCGGAGGTAGTCGTAAATTTCAGTGACCGTGCCCACGGTTGAGCGCGGGTTTCGGTTTGTCGTTTTCTGATCGATGGAAATAACGGGGGAAAGCCCGTCGATGAAATCCACATCGGGGCGCTCCATCATCCCCAAAAACTGACGCGCATAGGCCGAGAGCGATTCCATGAAACGACGCTGCCCTTCAGCATAGATGGTATCGAAGGCCAGCGATGATTTGCCCGAGCCGGAGAGTCCGGTAATGACCACAAGCTCTTCGCGGGGGATATCGATGTCGATTTTTTTGAGATTATGCTCGCGTGCGCCGCGTACAATAATGGAGGAATACAAAATGCAGAAAGTTTGTTTGTAGGGTGATGGGTCCCGGGCCTAAACCACGGTTTTGCTCAGATCCGCAGAAAACGGCCAATCCCAAAGATAAGGTTTCCGCTGCAAACAAAGTTCCGCAACCCGCAACCGCAGGCTTTGCTCCAGCGCTGAATATCCGGCTCAATTAAAGGAAGATATTACCTGCCGAAAGCCTTATTTTAGCGCCCTTTAACCATTTACACGGAATGCTGAACCCTCAGCATTCTGAAAACATACTTTTCTTTTTTAGCCATTGCAGCGCTAAAATGCCTATGAGTTCAACAGATATTCGTTCGTCAAAGCCGGCCGCAGATGCCGCAACAGTACCATTGGACTGGTCCCCCCTGAGCTGGCAAAACTTTCCGGTGCGTCAGCTGCCCGATTATCCCGATCAGCAGGCCCTCGAATCGGCTTTTGCCGACTTGAAAAAACTTCCGCCGCTCGTGAACTCATGGGAAATCGACGCCCTCAAGGCGAAACTCGCCAAGGCTTCAAGAGGGGAGATGTTCCTGCTTCAGGGCGGCGACTGTGCCGAAACCTTTGAACACTGCAACAGTTCCCACATTGTGAAGCTGCTGAAGGTTTTGCTGCAGATGAGTTTCATTATGGTGCATGAGATGAACATCGGCGTTATCCGTCTTGGCCGCATTGCCGGACAGTACGCAAAGCCGCGCTCGAAGCCTACTGAGCGTGTTGATGACATCGACTACCCGATCTATCGCGGCGACCTCGTGAACGGTTACGAAGCCGACGCCGAGCTGAGAAAGCCGTCGGCACAGCGGCTGGTTGAGGCCTACCACAAATCGGGCCTCACGCTGAATTTCATCCGTTCGCTCACCGAGGGCGGTGGCTTTGCCGACCTGCACCACCCCGAGTACTGGGAATTGAACTTCATGAAAAACAACAAGTTTTATGATGAATACGCCAAAATGGTGAGCTCCATCACCAACGCCATCCGGTTCATGGAGGGCATACTGCCTACCGAGCTCGTTAACCTGCGGCAGGTCGAAATGTTCACGAGCCATGAGGCGCTGAACCTGTACTACGATTCGGCACAGACCCGCCGCTCGCCACACAAAGACGGCTGGTACAACATGAGCACACACCTGCCCTGGATCGGCAACCGCACCCGCGACCCGAAGGAAGCCCATGTGGAATACTTCCGCGGTCTCAAAAACCCGATCGGCATTAAAGTGGGGCCTCCGTACGATATCGACGAAATCGCGGATTTGGTACAGCTCCTCAATCCTTCCAACGAGGAAGGCAAAATCACCCTCATCACGCGCTTCGGCAGTAAAATCGTGGAAACCGAGCTGCCAAAGCTGATCGATAAAATTGAGGGCCGCGGGCTGAAAGTGCTGTGGAGTGCCGACCCCATGCACGGCAACACCTTCGCGACCGAGAGCGGCATCAAGACCCGCGCCTTCGACGACATCATGGATGAAATTCGCAAGAGCTTTGCCGTTCACCGGCAGATGGGCAGCATCCTTGGCGGCGTGCATCTCGAAATGACCGGCGAGGACGTAACCGAGTGCGTGGGCGGCGCCAACGGCCTCAACGCGCAGGGCTTGAGCACCAACTACCAGAGCTACTGCGATCCGCGCCTCAACTACGAGCAAAGCCTCGAGCTCGCCTTCATGATTTCCCGCGAGTGGAAAGCGAGCCAAAAGAAAAAATAACAATGAGGTTGCTGCACGCTTTGTCAGTACCGGGCTGACCATTCGGCACACCGGTCTGACGCTGCTTCAGGACTCCTGAAAATTTTGCAAACCCCGCCTGACAGTTCGTGAGGCGGGGTTTTTATTTTGTCAGGCTGCGGGTTGCTTTTTTGCACTGGTACAGGCTTTGCCTTTTTGTGGGTGAAACTGATTAATAAATCAAACCAAAACCCACCTCTTTAAAAGGAGAAAAGCCATGACACTCGTAAGATTCAGAAACGACCAGAACCTCGACAACATGATTCCGAGAACCTTCTCAGAAATGCTCGATACCTTCTTCGACAACGCCGCCGGAACCCGTGCAATCGACCGCAGCGGCATCTTCCAGCCCGGCGTTGACATCGTTGAGCACGACAATAAGTTCGAAATTCAGGTGAGCCTGCCGGGCCTCAAGAAAGAAGAAATCAGCATCGAACTTGAGGACAACACCCTCACCATCAGCGGTGAGCGCCGCAGCGAAACTGAGGATAAAACCAAAAAGTACCACCTCGTTGAAACCCGCTACGGCAAGTTTACCCGCTCTTTCACCCTGCCGCGCAACATCAACCGCGACAGCATTCAGGCTGCGATGGAAGACGGCATCCTGAGCGTGAGCATCGAAAAGAGCGAAGAAGCCGTAAGCCGCAAAATCCAGATCGGATAAGCACGGCTTCGCGAACGTCAGCAAAAGCTGATTCCGGTTCACAGGCTGGTCTGCCAGGTGCAGGCCGGCCTTCTTTTTTTGAAGAAACGGCTTCATCCGCCGGCCGTGTTTGTTTGCTTAATGATGTTTTCACCCGCCCTGCCTATATTCCGCCCATGCGATTAGATCAAAAATATTTCATCCCGTTTATGCTTGTTGTAGCGGGCATTTGTGTGGTGCTGATTGTCTTCTTCAATCTCCGCTTCATGGGCTCGCAGCAGCAGCGATTTGCCGAGCGCGTGGGCGACGGGCAGGCGCACCTCGAGCAGCTGTACCCGGCTTTTTTTGAGGCCGGCGACATCCGCCCGGCCGACTTCACCGGAGAGCAGCCGCTCATTCTGCTGTTCTGGTCTTCCTGGTCGGGCCGCTCCGACGAGGCACAGCAGGACCTTTTCCGGCGCATATCAGCCCACAATCCGCAGGCCGTAGTGATTTCGGCCGCCGTGAAAGACAACGCGGAATTCGTGCGCGAAATCGCCGAAATCCACGGCTACCCCTTCATTTTTGTGGACGGCACCGAGCATTATAACGATGTGCGCCTGCCCGGTCTGCCAAGCCTGATTGCGTTCCGCGCCGACGGCAGCCTCTTTGGCTCGCGCCTCGGTTTCACCGGTGCTGCCGATTACGACTTCCTCGACGCCCTCCTGAAAGGGCAGCCCTGATGCAGCAGCCTGTTCTGTTCAACCGCCGCCTTGTTTCATCGGGGGATGCCCTCATCCCGGCTGATTCCCGCGCCGTCGCCCTGGGCGAGGCCTGTTTCGAAACCCTGCGCGTGTACCCCGGCGGGGAAGTACTCGGCTTCGCGCACCACATTGCGCGCCTGATGCGCGGCCTGGATCAGCTTGGCTACGATGCCGCCCGGCACCGGGATGTTTTCGACCCGGAATCCGCCGCCGCCGACCTCTTCCGCCTGCTCGAGGCCTGCCGCCTCACCGAAAGCAGCGCCCGCGTGCGGATTCAGGCCGGGCGCATCGACCGGAACAGCATCCGTGATTTTGAGAGTCCCGCTGATTTTTTTTGTATGATGACGGCTGCTGAGCTCAAAACGCCCTCCCAAACCGTAGCCCTGCATCCGGGAGATTTCCGCCGCTTACCGCTGGAAGCAGCCGATCCCTCGGTGAAGTGGAGCTTCTACCTGCCCGCGGTTCAGGCCCTGCAGCAGGCCCGTGCTGTCGGTTTCGGCGAAACCCTGTTTTGGGATGCGGCCGGAAACCTCGCCTGCGGGGCGCTGTCCAATATTTTTCTGGTAAGCGGCAGCGCCGTATTCACGCCTGCGCTCGAAAGCGGCGCCCTGCACGGCATCACCCGCGCCCTTCTCATCGAAGCCCTGTATGAAGCCGGCATCCCGGTGAGGGAACAAAAGCTGAGCCGACGCGATCTTGAGGCGGCCGAAGCCGTTTTCCTCACCAACTCGGTCACGGAAATCGCGGTCGTGAGCCGGATCGGAGAGCTGCACAAAGCCACCGATCTGCCGATGCTGCAACGCATCACCACCATTTTCGACGCTTACAAAACCCAAAACCTGCAGCCCCTTCGCCCGCTTTGATGCCGCACTCCCTCAAGCCCGGACAAATTGACGCGCTCATCCGCGCGCTCAGCGCGCACCTCCCGCTCGTGATGCTCGAAACGCAGGATACGGGCGTGGCCCTGATCGCAGCTGGCGCACGCGCCACCCTCCAGTGCCGGGATTCTGAGACCATACTTCGTGAGGGCGCAGGAGCCATCACCCGAAAAGAAAAAAATCCCTGGGAAGCCCTGCAGGCATTCCGGGAGGCTTACCCCGAAAGCCGGATGTTCGGCTACCTCGGCTACGACCTCAAAAACGGACTCGAAAAGCTGCGCTCGGAAAATCCCGATCCGATTGGCGCGCCGGATTTATTTATGATGGTGCCTGAAAGGGTGATGCGCTTCGAGGCCAAAACCGGCCTGTTTGAGCTGCTCGAAGGTCCGCCGATGCCGGAGGACTGGCTCGCGCTGATGGATGGTGCGACAGCGGACATCCCGCCCTTTGATTTCCGGCTGAATGCCGGCGGAGAAGCCGGGCGCGAACACTACCTGCAAATTATTGAGCAGGCGCAGCGGGCAATTTTCGAGGGCGACTATTACGAGGTGAACCTCAGCCGCCTCATTTCTGGCAGCTACGAAGGCGACCCCTTCGACCTTTACGCGGCCATGCGCAGGCGCGGTCCCGTGCCGTTCGGGGCCTGGCTGGCTTTTGATGAGTTCCGCGTTTGCTGCGCCTCACCCGAGCGCTTCCTGAAGCGCGAAGGCCGCCGGCTGATTTCGCAGCCCATAAAAGGCACGGCGCCCGTGCTGCCTACGGATGCCGAAAATGCGCGCATCGCGGCTGAGCTGCTGGCCTCCGAGAAAAACCGGGCCGAAAACCTCATGATTGTGGATCTGGTGCGGCACGATTTCAGCGCCGTTTGTGAGCCGGGTTCGGTTCGGGTGCCCGAGCTGTTTACGGTCAAAAAATTTGCGACTGTGCATCAGATGGTTTCTACCGTTGAGGGCCGGCTTCGGCAGGGAACGGGCGCGGTGCAGGCGCTTGCGGCCTGTTTCCCAATGGGCTCGATGACCGGCGCGCCGAAAATTAGCGCGATGCGCGATATCGAACGCCTGGAAGACTACCGCCGCGGCATTTACAGCGGAGCTATCGGGTACATAGCTCCGGAGGGCGATTTCGACTTCAACGTGGTGATCCGCACGGCCATCTGCCGTAAGGGGCAGCTTTTTTACCCCGTTGGCGGGGCCGTCACGGCAGATTCAGATCCCGCTGAAGAGTGGGAGGAAACCATCGTAAAAAGCCGCGCCCTAACCCAAAGCCTCAAGGCGGTTGCCGGCAAAGAAGCCGGCTGAACGCAAGCCGCGGGCGCATCAAATTTCATGAACAGCCGCGATTTCTGAATTAAATCAGAAACCAGCGGGTTTGAAAGGTCAGCATACAGCACGGGAAAACCTGCATCGGCCCGTGCAAACCATCACCTTGAAAAACCGGGAAACCTATGGAAACAAGCGCCAAAACGCTTGGAGAGCTCAGGAAATCTGGCTGGAAATCCAAATCAGTTAAAGAAGAAATCAGGACAAACCTGATCCGCTCGATCAAAGAAGGCACTCACATTTTTGAAGGCATCAAAGGCTACGAAAAAACAGTGCTGCCGCAGCTGCAGCACGCGCTGCTTTCAAGACACGATTTTATTCTGCTCGGACTCCGGGGTCAGGCCAAAACCCGCCTCATCCGGATGATTCCCCGCCTGCTCGATGAATACATCCCTGCTGTTGAAGGCTCCGAGCTCATGGATGATCCCTACAATCCCATTTCCGCGTTCGCCAAACAGCTCACAGCTGAAATGGGTGATGATACCCCGATCATCTGGATCCCCCGCGAGCAGCGCTTTGCTGAAAAACTCGCAACCCCCGATACCAGCGTAGCCGACCTCATCGGCGATATCGACCCCATCAAAGCGGCGACTGAAAAGCGGAGCCTTGCCGATCAGCTTGTGATCAACTACGGCCTCATCCCCCGCATGAACCGCGGCATTTTCGCCATCAACGAGCTGCCCGATTTGCAGCCGCGCATTCAGGTGGCGCTGCTTAACATCATGCAGGAGCGCGATATTCAGATCCGCGGCTTCAACATCCGCATCCCGCTCGACGTGCTCATGGTGTTCTCGGCCAACCCGGAAGACTACACCAACCGCGGCAACATCATCACCCCGCTCAAAGACCGGATTGACTCGCAGATTATCACGCACTACCCGAAATCAATTGATGTAGGTGTGGATATCACCGGTCAGGAAGCCTGGGTTTCGCGGAACGGAAGCGAGCTTGCGATTCCGTACTTCGTGCGTGAAATTGTGGAGCAGGTGGCCTTCGAAGCGCGGAAATCGGAGTTTGTGGATCAGAAAAGCGGGGTTTCTGCCCGTATGACCATCACAGCAATGGAGCAGCTGGTATCGGCGGCCGAGCGGCGGAGCATCATTACCGGCGAGCCGGTTTCGGTGCGCATTTGTGATTTGTACCACATGGTGCCGGCCCTCACCGGAAAGCTCGAGCTCGTGTACGAAGGCGAGCAGGAAGGTGCTGTAAACGTGGCCAAGGTACTCATCGGTAAGGCGGTGAACACCATCTTTAAAAAATATTTCCCCGATCCGCAGAACAAAAAGAAGGCCGGCACTACCTATCAGGCTATAGTGCAATGGTTTGGCAAGGGGGGTAAAGTTGAGCTTGCTGACGATCTGCCGCAGGCCGGCTACCAGAAGCGGCTCTCTGCCGTTGAAGGTCTCGAAGATCTTGTTCGCAGACAGGTAAAACCCGCGAAAGCAAGCGAAGCCTACATCTTTATGGATTTGATACTCGATGCGCTGCATCAGAACTCCATGCTCGGCCGCGATGACCTCGACCTTACGACCACCTACAGCGACATGGTCGGCAGCATGCTCGGTTCACTCGGTGGCTTCACCGAAGATGATTTCGATGACGACAAAGACCCGAACGATCCATTCTGAGATCGGGAAAGGCAGTAGAAAAGCTGATTCAAGCTTGCATTGCAACTCAGCCTAAACTTGCCTATATTTGAAATCTGTTTACAATTAGCCAAGCAACGAATAGTTCATCATGCCCAAAAAAGATATACATCCGGAATACAACGAAATCACTGTTGTAATGAGCGATGGTTCTGAGATTGTAACCCGCAGCACTATGAAGACCAAAGATGGTACCTACCGTGCTGAGGTTGATTCCAAAAATCATCCCTTCTACAATGAAGACCTGAAAATGATTACGACCGCCGGCCGTGTTGATAAGTTCAACAAGCGCTATGGCAAGAAGTCTTAATTCAGACCCTTTCAGATTTTTATCAAGGCGATGCTCTTTCTGAGGGTTTCGCCTTTTTTTATTGGAGGAAGTTTTTCCAGCCCTTTTTCAGTTTTCCCATCAATCAAGCACCTTTTTATTGATATGATTCAGGTCGAGACGTTTACAGTAAATCCATTTAGCCAAAACACCTTTTTGCTAATCCGTGATCGTGCAGCGCTGTTGGTAGATGCCGGTTTTTCGAAAGCTTCGGAACTTAACGAGATGGTTGATGTGCTCGAAGAGCACAAAGCGAACCTCAAGGCTGTAGTTATCACGCATGCGCATATCGATCATGTAATGGGGCTGCAGCGGGTGCTCGACCGCTATGAGGTGCCCGTTTACCTTTCGCATGCGGATCTTTATCTCTGGGAAAATGCGCACAAACAGGCCGCTTTTTACGGAGCCGATCTAAAACCGTTCGGCTTCATACCTGAGCCGCTTCCGCATGATGTACCGGTTGAAGTATCCGGGTTCCGTTTCCTGAGCCTGTTCACCCCGGGGCATGCACCTGATCACATCTCGTTATATTTTGAAGAAGACGGCTTTGTGATTGCCGGTGACGCCCTGTTTAACGGCAGTATCGGCCGGACCGATCTTTACAAGGGTGATTTTGAGCTGCTCAAAAAATCCATTCACGAGAAAATCTATACCCTGCCTGACGCAACCGAAGTGCACTGCGGGCACGGCCCCAAAACAATTGTGGGTCACGAGAAGAAATTTAATCCGTTTGTGAAGGCGGAATAAGGCAGATCTAAGCCAGGGGCTGTAACAAAGAAAAGACGTGCATCAGCTGCGAGATGCTTTGAGGCGGCTGATCTCTGCCTTGCAATGTGCGGCCTGATTTTCATCGCGTGCTGCGATTTGAGAGAGTACTTTCACGGCCTCATCGATGCGGCCCTGCTGTTCATAAATTCTGGCAAGGGTAAGTGTTGCAAGGTCGTCGCCGCGTTTTATGGGGGGATGCTTTACTGAACTGTTATCGTCTTTTTCGTTCAGGCGAATTCTTGTGGCGTCGGGGCTTGACAGCTGCTGAATGAGGCGGTCGATATCTACAAAAAAGCGGTGATCGCGCTCAGGCTGATGCATACTTTGCCCGGTGTATTTGCTTTCAAAGGCCGGAAGCCAGGCTTCAAAATGATCGGGGTGCTGGAAATAGTAGGGGAGGTAATTGAAGAAGGGCGAGCCCGGGGCAAAAGCTTTGGCCATTGAAGCACATTTGAGCGCATTAATCTGATCGCCCGATTGCAGGTACAGCCATCCCAACAGGAAGTAGCCTACGGCATCGTTGCCGCGGCGCTTGAGGTGTTTATGAAGTCCTTCGATGGCTTTATCCGGCTTGCGGGTAAACAACTCAAGATGGCTTTTTAAAGACTCCGGAAGCGGAAAAGGGAAGGATTTCATCATACAAAAAAAGAAATGTCAGATTCGGTAAGTAGTTGGGAATTTAGCAGCTTACAGTTTGCAGCTTGGCTCTACCAGCTGCCGAGGGCATCGTTGAACATATTTCGGGCAATGGCCTGAAGCGCTTCTATTGCAGCTTCCCGCTCGCCGTCGATCGGGTCTTCGTTCGGGTCGAATTCAAACACGCCGTTGAAATTTCGGGTCCATTCAGCCTCATCGCGGCTTTGGTATTGATAGGTAGCCCGAACGGTGATTTCCACGCGGTTCAGGTCGGTCCGGTCTTCGCCCGAAACGCTGAAGGGCCTGTTCCGGTAACTTGTGATGGTGCCCTCAAAAATTATATCGGCCTCATCCGGACTTGAGGACAGCCGGAGGCGGCTTTGGTTCACAAATCGGTTTACGAGAGCTTCGTTGAGGTCTTCAGATAAAAAACCAAGGCCGGAGTTGGAGTTGTCGGGGAAAAACGGGATGTAAACCGTACGCACATCTGAAGGTATGGAAACCCCGGTAAAGCTGTAGCTAAAGCAACCAGCGAGCAGCAGGCTGAGGGCTGCTGCTGCCAGACAGATTTTCAGCCTGATGAAAGATGTGCGAATCATTCTTGGAGTTTAAATTATCAGGGTTGTAATTCGTACTGATCTATTTTGCGGTAAAGGGTGCGCTCGCTCATGCCGAGCGTTTCAGCTGTTTTGCGGCGGTTGCCGTCGAAGCGTTCGAGGGCGTACTGAATCAGAAATTTTTCGGTTTGCTCAAGAGAGGGTACCTCATCCAGTTTTCGGAGGTAATCAAGCAGTGAGGGGGCATCGGCCAGCTCTTCGTGAGCAATTTCAGCATTCTCGTCGTTTCGTACTCCGTGGCCGGAGGCAGCAGTTTCTTTCTCAACAGGATAGCCGTCATTTTCATAATTCCAGCCCTGCTGCCGGTAGGGCTGCTGATAGCGCGGGTCTGTGCTGCCCGGCGCCCCGAGAAGGGGCAGGGACCGGAGAGGTTTACCATCGCCGCTCATTTGGCTGTAAATGAGCGTGCCCAGCATCTTTTTGATGTCCGAAATTTCGGTCCGCAGCTCCAGCAGGGTGGCGTAGAACATGTGCCGGTCGCGGTCGTCGGTGCGGTCGTTAAACCCGCTGCTGCCCAGTGCCATGGGCAGGTTATCCGTTGAGCCGTGATGCTGCCGCCCTTTGAGGTATTTCTGAAGTTTTTCAGCGGTTACAAACTGTGATTTTTCCAGCACGACCAGCTGTTCCGCCACATTCCGCAGCTCACGGATGTTGCCCGGCCAGCGGTAGGAAACCAGCAGCGCCTTGGCATCATCCGAAAAGCCCTGAAAAACGGAGTCGTATTTACGCGCATACTCCTCCACAAATTTCCGGAAAATCAGCGGGATGTCTTCCTTACGGTTGCGCAGCGGAGGGATGTGGATGGTAACGGTATCGAGGCGGTAGTAGAGGTCCTCACGGAAGTGGCCTTTGTGCACGTCGTCCCAAAGGTCGCGGTTGGTAGCGGTGATAATGCGCACATCGGTTTTGCTCACTACGCTTGATCCAACCCGGTAATACTCGCCGTTTTCGAGAATGCGAAGCAGTTTAACCTGCACATTTTTGGGCGTATCCCCGATTTCATCCAGGAAGATGGTGCCGCCGTTGGCCATTTCAAAGTAGCCCTGCCGCGCCTGATCTGCGCCCGTGAAGGATCCTTTTTCATGCCCGAATAGCTCGCTTTCGATAATGCCTTCGGGGATGGCCCCGCAGTTTACAATCACCAGTTTTTTGTCTTTCCGCTCGCTGAGGCCGTGAATCACGCGGGCCATCACATCTTTACCCACGCCGCTTTCGCCACGGAGCAAAATGTTGATTTTGGTCGGGGCAACCATGGCCGCTTTGTTAAGCACGCGCATCAGGCTGTCGGAATCGCCGATCAGCCCGTACTTTTCCTGAATTTTCCGAATGTTGTCGTTCATAGCCAAATCCTGATTTTTGGAGGTTTGCCAGCTACTCAATTTGCGCACAAGCTTTATTCCAATTTGTACTTGCAGCGAAAAAAAAGGCAGCGAGCCCATGGCTGCGTGCCTTTAAGTGATTTCCGGAATTTAAACCCGAACCGGTTCTGACTGCTGCATCCGGCTGAATTCCTGAATGGAGCTCCGGCCGAGTGGCTCGCCCTTAAGCGTAGCCGAAGTACTGTCCGTAATGCGCACCATAATGTACTCGCCCGGCTGATAGTCCATGCGGTCGAAGACCACCATTTTGTTGGTGTCCGTGCGGCCATTGAGCTGATCGGCGTTGCGCTTGCTTTCGCCTTCAACCAGCACCAGATGGGTGCGCCCGATTTCCTGCTTGTTGGCTTCGGCCTGATTGCGCATCTGCAGATCGATGATTTCGGAAAGCCGGCGCTTTTTCACTTCCTCGGGGATGTCGTCTTCATACTTGCGGTGCGCAAGGGTGCGCTCGCGCTCAGAGTAGGCGAACATGTAGGCGAGGTCGTAACGCACGGTTTCCATCAGCGAGAGCGTATCCTGATGCTGCTCTTCGGTTTCCCCGCAAAATCCGGTGATGATATCGGTGGAAAGGGCAACCCCGGGGATGATTTCCTTCATGCGCTCGATCAGGCTGAGGTACTCCTCGCGGGTGTACGGCCGGCGCATGCGCTTCAGCACTTCGCTGTTGCCGGATTGCGCCGGGATGTGGATGTAATTACAGATATTCGGCCGCTCATTGATGATGCTCAGCAGCTCATCGGGGAAATCCTTCGGGTGGGAGGTTGAGAAGCGGATCCGCATCTCCGGGTTAATGAGGCTCGCCCGGTACATGAGCTCGGCGAAGGTTGTGCCGTTGTCGTTGTACGAGTTCACATTCTGACCCAGCACAGTAACTTCTTTGTAGCCGCTGTCGCTGAGCTGACGAATTTCGTCGAGAATCGAATCTATCGCGCGGCTGCGCTCACGGCCCCGGGTGAAGGGCACTACGCAGAAGGAGCACATGTTGTCGCAGCCCCGCATGATGGAAACGAAGGCCGTAACGCCGTTGCCGGTGGTGCGCACCGGAGCGATATCGGCGTAGGTTTCTTCGAGGGAAAGAATCACATTTACGGCTTTGCGGCCGTCATCAACCTGAGCCAGCAGGTTGGGAATGTCGCGGTAGGCATCGGGCCCTACAACAAGATCGACCAGTTTTTCTTCGTCCAGAAATTTTTCGCGGATGCGCTCAGCCATACAACCCAGCACGCCTACAATCTGCCCCTGCTGATTTTTTGCCCGAACGGAGCGGAGATATTTGAGGCGGTCCCAAACCTTGCGCTCGGCATTGTCGCGGATGGAGCAGGTGTTAACAAAAACGATATCGGCCTGTTCGGGCGTGGCTGCCGGCTTGTGACCCTGATCGGACATGATGGAGTTCACGATTTCAGAGTCAGAGAAATTCATCTGACAGCCGTAGGTTTCAATAAAATAGGTTTTCTGTTCCAAGGTAGGGTATTGCGTGTTGGGTGTGAAAGATCGGTTTAAATAGCCCCGTTAAAGGCAAACCTAAAGATAAGCATTTTTAGCTTTTATGGCACGGTCGGGCTGACTTTTTGTCAGCTTCAGAGCCCGCATGCTTCGGCGAAATGATCCCGAAGCCGGATGGTTTGCTGAAGGGAGGTGCTTACCTGTAAGGCGTCGGGGAGGGCAGAGGTATCGGCTTCAGCTTCATCGAAGGCGTCGGGGTTCCAGAGGCTGCGCTGACGGTCTATTTCAGGGATGAAGCCGGAGATGCGGTCGGCGGGAAGCCCGATAAGCTCGTGATGAAACCGGTGCCAGCCGTTGTGGATGCGTTGAAACAGCAGGAAAAGGCCCGAAATCAGGCGCTCATCACCGCTGTCTTCGCAGGCCTGATACAGGTTTCGGTAGCTTTGCAGGTCGAGGCACAGGGCGTCGAGCTGTGCGGTTAAGTCTGCCAGCTGTTCGGCCGGTGTTAGAGGCGAATCCTCTGTTTCGTATCTGCTGCGGTTGTACCGCAGGCGCTGAAGCGTACCGATGGCAAGCAGCTGTGCTGTTGACCAAAACTGAAAGTCGCTCTGCTTCTCTGCTGATGACATTTGGGAACTGCTTAAAGGGTGAACTTGCTGATGCGTGCCGCGCGTGTTTCTCCCCTAAAAGCCCTTAGGCCAGGTTTCTGGGTTTTTGCGCCATGCCGTGAGCAGCTCGAGATCCTTTTGCGCCACAAAGCCGAATTTAACACCCGCTTCGAGCAGGGTGTCGTAGTTGGTGAGGGAATGAATGTTGAGCCCGCGCTCCTCAAACCGGCTGTGCGCCAGCGCGAAGCCGTAGTTGAAAATGGAGACAATGCCCAGCACTTCAACGCCAATAAATTCAAGGGCTTTGGCTACCGAAATGGCGGATTCGCCCGTGGAAATGAGATCTTCCACAATTACGGCTTTTTCCCCTTTCTGAATGCCGCCTTCGATCTGATTGGTAGTGCCGTGCTGCTTCGGCTTGCTGCGAACGTAGGCCATGGGCTTGTTCATACGGTCGGCAATCCAGGCGGCATGCGGGATGCCGGCTGTAGAGGTGCCGGCAATTACATCAACATCCGGGTAAGTTTCCCGGATAAAAGCGGTGAACTGATCGGCGATTGCCGTACGAAGCTCAGGATGCCGCAACGTGAGGCGGTTATCACAATAAATAGGTGAGTTCCAGCCGGAGGTCCAGCGGAAGGGCGTATGCGGCCGCAAAATGACGGCGTTGATTTCGAGCAGGCTGATAGCCAGCTCTTTCGCGAATTTTTGATTGATGATCATCTCTTTAAAAACGTTCTGATATGAAAAAAGCCTTCTTCAGGCTCTTGAAAATCTTGTAGCTATGGTGCTTGTTTCTGTAACAGGCTTAGCTTTTTAATTGACAAACAGTGCGTGAAGTTTTTCCTGAAATACGGTTAATGCAGAGGACTGTTTGAGTGCATGTTTAGAAAAGTCAAGTCAGGCAAAATAATCATTTTACAGAAAACTGCAAATAAGCACCAATTAAACGCTTTTTGTACGTAATGCATGCTAAATGATCTTTTAGTAAGAGGAATTTCTGCCTGTGTCAGGAGGGAAATATTTGAGAGTGGGATTCGGGTGAGGCTGCTGAATCATGAGCCTTTTGTTGAATCTTTTCAGAATATGCTGTGCCGGATCAGATCAGTAAAATCAAAAGCTTAAGCAGGATGAGGGCGTAAACCCCGGCAAGCAGGTCGTCGGCCAGAATGCCGAGCGGCGACGGAAGCTTTTCCGCTTTTTTGATGCCCAGCGGCTTTAGGATGTCGAAAATCCGGAACAGCACGAAGCCGGCAAGCAGCAGCAGGACATCTTCCGCAAATACCCCACTGAAGGAAATGCCGATGAAGGGCACGGTTTGGCCTGCCCACTCATCCGCTACAAAGAGCGCAGGGTCTTCGCTGTAGCAGCGCTCGAAGCCGGGGGCGGTGAACAGGCTCGCGGCGATCCAGAATACAAGGAATGCAGCCAGTGCCGGTGCGCCGCCGAATACGCCGGCGGCGTAAATAAACGGCAGGGCCGCAAGGCTTCCTGCGGTACCGGGTGCCGCAGGGGCAAGACCCGAACCCAGGCCTGTGCCCAGCCAGAAGGCAAGATTACGCGGATGGCGTGGTTTTTTTTCCAAAAAGGTCCCGGTTTTGGAGTACGTATTCGAGGCCGGTATATACCGTGAAGGCCATCACCCCAAAATAAAGCCAGGTGAGTACGCCGGTCTGTACCAGCCATAAATCCACAATGCCGCGAATGCCGGGTATCATGAGCAGGGTGAACGACAGCAGGGCGATGTAAAGAAAGATCAGCTGAATCGCAGTTTTGAGTTTGGCTGAGTAGCTCGTTTTCATGCTGAAGCCCTGCTTGCGGGCCAGGGTGCGCATCCAGGTTATGAGCAGGTCGCGCCCCACAATCAGCCCGAAGGCCCACCACGGGAACAGGCTTGAGCTGAGAATACAGAGGGAAGCAAAGCCCAGAAACGTCAGGATTTTATCCGCCAGCGGATCCATGAAATTGCCGAATTCGGAATGGGCCTCGAGCAGTCGGGCCAGGTATCCGTCGAGGTAATCACTGATAGCCGCAACCGTAAACACAATAACCGCGGCAAGACGCATCATCCAGTCTTCCTGCAGGAATAGCACCAAAAAAACCGGCGCAAGCATAATCCGCATGAGCGTCAGCAGGTTCGGAATCCGCTTCAGCGAAGGATAATCAGCAGCGTTAAAGTTGGTTTTTGGAAATAAAGCCATGTGGAGGAGTTTCAAATAGTGTTGGCCGGAAAAATACTCTAATTGCTCACCAATAAAAAACCGGCTGCGCGCATCGCTTCCGTGTTGCGTATTTTCACAGCACTGCTGCTGCCGTTTGGTTATTTTGTGAGATAAACCCTCACCCTGAGTCCCTTAAAAATTATCCCCAACATTTCATCCATGAGAGCAAGTATTCTGACGATTGGCAACGAGCTTTTGATCGGCGATATCATCAATACCAACGCAGCCTGGATCGGCACCTTCCTGACGGAGCATGACATTGAGCCGGTTCGCAGCGTAACGGTGGGGGATAGCGAGGCTGAAATTGTGCATCACCTCAGGGATTGCGCCAAAGTTTCGGAACTCATCATCATAACCGGCGGACTCGGCCCCACGCACGATGATGTTACCAAGCATACCCTGCTGCGCTACACCGGCGGCCGTTTCACCGAGCACACCCCAACGCGCGAATTTATCGAGTACAACTTCAAAAAACGCGGCATCCCGATCTCGAAATCGAACCTGGGTCAGGCGCAGGTGCCTGATACCTGCGAGGTGCTGTTCAACAAGGCGGGCACCGCTCCCGGCATGTGGTTCGAGCATGAGGGCTGCATCCTCGTATCTCTGCCCGGGGTGCCGGTGGAAATGAAGTATCTGATGGAAAAGGAAGTCTGGCCGCGGCTCGCACAGAAGCTCGGTACCAACGGCAGCATTTTCCGGCACTACATGCAGACTGCCGGCATCGGGGAAAGCACCCTCAGCGATATCGAAATCGGGGATGTGAGCGACAAACTGATTGAAGGCGTGCAGCTTGCCTTCCTGCCGCACTCACACGGCGTTGGTCTGCGGATTTCCTCAACCGGCGGTACGACCGAGGAAGCCCGGGCAAAGGCATTGCCGCTGATTAAGCACATCCGCAGCAAAGCCCGCGAGCACATTTACTCGGAGGTGCAGGGCGATGACCTTCCCGCTGCTGTAGGGCGCCTGCTGGAGCACAACAAAAAAACGATAGCAACGGCCGAGAGCTGTACCGGCGGCCTGCTCGGCAGCATGATTACCGATGTGCCCGGCAGCAGCGGCTGGTACAACGGCAGCATCGTGGCCTATCAGAACGAGCTCAAAACGGCCCTGCTCGATGTGCCTGAATCCGTGCTGAAAGCGCACGGCGCCGTGAGCGCAGAAACAGCCCTGATTATGGCGAAAGCTGCGGCTGAAAAGCTGGCCGCCGATATCGGCCTCTCCACAACGGGCATTGCCGGTCCGGGTGGCGGAAGCGAAGAGAAGCCGGTCGGTTTGGTCTGGTTTGGCTATTACGACGGCGAGCGGCACTTTGCCATGCGCGCACAGTTTTTCAAAAACCGCAAAATGAACAAGGAGCGCACCGCCCTGGTCGCGCTCGACATCACGCGCAGGGTGCTCACGGGCGTAACGCGTATGCCCTACGATGCCCCTGTAATTATAGGGTGATGCGCACCGATGCCGAGTTCAGCATTTCTCATAGCGTCCCTTTTGTGGCTGTGGCAGGCCGTGCCCGACACCCTGCCGCCGCCTGAGCCGCCTGCCGGTCCGGATACGCTGCGCACCGAAACGCCGGTACTGCCCGATACGCTCGAAAACGGCAGCTTCGACCCAACCGGCCGCGGTCGCTTCACCAACCCGCAGGAGCCCGATTCAGAATCCCGCAGCCGTCCGCAGCCGGTTGTAATTCCCAAGCAGGTCGGGCTTAATCCGGGCTTCAGGGAGGTGTTCAGCGACAGCCTTCAGCGCTGGGAGCAGTGGTACAACCTGGCCGAAAGACGGCAGGCGCAGCCGGGCGCCATCTCGTTCCGGCTGGGGTCGCACGGCCGCAACGATGCGATTTTGTTCCGGGCCATCGAGCCGCGGCATCAGGTTTTTTTGTTTGAGGGCATCCCGATGAACAACACCGTGAGCGGTGCCATGAACAGCAATTTTCTGCCGCTCGACCGCATGCGTCTCTACAGCGAGCAGGAGGGCGGCATCCGCTACACGGGCGAGTACACGCTCCGCCGCTACTACCTGAACACGCCCCTGACCTGGATCAATTTTGAGGATACGAGTAACGATGTGCGCCGGGCTGAGGTCATCTTCTCCCGGAACGTCAACCGCTCGGGCAACATCGAGCTGGCCTACCGCGGCAACAACGATAACGGCAACTACCGCCGGAGTTCGCTCGATGCCCGGCAGGCGGCAGTACGGTACACGCACTACCTCAACGAGGTATGGTCGGCACAGGCACAGCTTTTCTACAACAGCTTTCAGATGAACGAGTCAGACGGCTACACCATCCCGGACATGAACCTGTTCAATTTCGAGCCGCTGCTCACGCCGGTGCGCCTCACGACTGCGCGCTCAAGTACGCGCAAGAGCATGATATCGGCCTCCCTCTTCCACCGGCCCGATGAAACGAGCGAGCAGCAGAGCCGGCTGCACCTGTACCATAACCGCGACCGGCGGATTTTCTTCAACAGCGACCTCCGCCTGTTCTACCGGGCCTTCAGCTATGGTGCCTATGCCGATACCCGCATCGAACGCGGGCCTTTTGAGCTTCAGCCGCTGCTGCACCTGCGCGCAACCGTGCTGGATGATGACAGCAACACCCTGATTAACCGCTCGGCCTGGACGGATGTAACGGCCGGGCTCCGGCTGGCTTTTGCGCCCGCTGAGGCCGTGCAGATCGGGGGCTGGTCGGAAGTGAGCTACCGAACCGACGGACAGACAGGCTTCGAGGCCGGCTACCGCTTCGATGTGCGGCCTGCACGCAACTGGCAGTTCTGGCAGTCGCTCGCCGTGGGACAGCTCGTCCCGACCATTCAGCAGCTGTTTTGGTTCGGCGAGGATTTTTTGGGGGATGCGGACCTCAGCCGGGAGCAGATTGTGCGGGCAGAGGCCGGCTTAGTTTGGGGGCGTGGCTGGATGGATGCCCTCGGCCTTCGGGTGTACGGCTCGCGCATCGGCAGCCCGATTGTCGTAAACCCCGAAACCGGCATTTTCCAGAACATCGACGCCTATCAGTCGCTCGGTGCCGAGCTTTTTGCCGATATCGAAACGCCTTATCTGGAGGCCGGGCTATCGGCTACCGTTCAGCGGTTTTTCAGCAACTCAGCCCGAGCCGAAAATCAGTTTCTGGATCAGAGCGGGCTGCGGAACACGAACCGGGCCTACTTCTATCTTAAAAATTATTTCCTCAATTTTGCCACCTATGCCAAAATCGGGGGCAGCTTCACGTTTTCTCCCAACGCTTTTCACAGCCCGGTGTACTACCCCGAGCTGGATTACTGGGATCCGCTGAGCCCCGATCAGGCCATCCCGGCCTACTACCGTTTCGACCTCGAGGCTTCTGCGCGGGTGCGCATGATTATGGTGCAGCTGCGCTACGAAAACCTGCTCGACGGGCTGGGTCAGCTCGGTTATTTCGAGACGGCACGCTATCCCATGCCGCCCCGGCGTTTCCGCATCGCGATCCGCTGGATCATCCGGAATTAAGTACGGAGCGGGCTCAGGCCCGGAAACACATCCCCCGAAACCCAAATACCTTGTCGCGAAAAAAAACGTGTACAAAACCAAAGAGGTCTTATTTTTGAGCTTCAGCAATTTTGACACCAATTCAACACCGACTTTTAAAATTTGGCCGCCTGATTTATGAGCTTTTCTTATGTGATGCGTGAAGGACTTGCCGGATTCCGGCGGGCGCGGTTGTCGGCTTTTTCGTCGGTTTTGGCCATCACCCTGGCCGTAGTACTTGTAGGCGTGCTTACCCGTGTGAGTACCAACGCCTTTGAGCTTGCGCAGGCCATTAAGCAGGAGGTGGAGGTGGAAGTATTTCTGGCGGATCTCAGCGACCGCCGCATGGATGAAATGGGTGCCGAAATCCGGTCAAAAGCCGTGGTTGAAACGGCGGTGTTCATCAGCAGGGAGGCGGCTATGGACCGCTTCCGGCAGGAGTTTGGCGCGGAGAGTGAGCTCTTTGGGGAAGTACTCTTCCTGCCTGCAAGTTTTTTGATCAGGGTACGGCCGGAAGCCGGAGCCTCAGAAATTGTGAGTCTGGTTGAAGAACTTCGCCAACTCCGGGGCGTGGAGGAAGTGCGCTTTAATCAGCGCGGTCTTGAGCTTTTGGAAGAGCGGCTTGCGGTATTTGTGGCTGCCGGCTCGTTTTTCGGGCTTTTTATCAGTTTTGTGGCATTTATTCTGGTGTTCAACA
Organism: Balneolales bacterium; assembly: GCA_020832405.1. GTDB lineage: Bacteria > Bacteroidota > Rhodothermia > Balneolales > Cyclonatronaceae > Cyclonatronum. Next base: position 19,050 of record JAFIET010000023.1, on the reverse strand, counting down.
CCATACGCCTCACCATTTACGCCAAGCGTGATCTGATTAAGGCGATGAAGCTGGTAGGGGCAACGAACGGCTTCATTAAACGGCCGTTTATGGTTGAAGGCAGCCTGCAGGGCTTTATTGGCGGGCTGATCGGGGCGGGTTTTGTATGGCTGATTTTTGCATTTGGATTGCCGGCATGGCTGCCGCAGCTCGATGCCCTCAGCTGGCCTTTGGGCGAGTGGTACTGGCTGAGCGGGACCCTTGTAGTCCTCGGGATTTTGCTGGGTTTTGCGGGTTCACGTTCGGCCTCGAAGAAATTCATTCAGCAGACCAAAATCAGCTGATTTCGGGCACAAAAAAAGGGTGAAGGCCCGGAAGCACATCACCCTGTCAGAAAAAATAAATAAGCGCGCCCTATTCCTTGCGCGATTCCTTCAGCTTGAGGTCGGGTTTGCGTTCGCAGCTGTCGGGATTGTTGCACTTGCCGTAAAAATGCAGGGAGTGACCGCTGATTCTGAAGTCGTGCAGGCGCTGCATCAGGCTCTGAATCTCGAAAATACGGGGGTCGCAAAATTCCATGATGGCACCGCATTCGTCGCAAATGATGTGGTCGTGCTGCCGGTAGGCGTAGGCCCGCTCGTAGTAGGACTGATTTTGCCGGAACTGATGCCGTTGTACGAGGCCGCACTCAACGAGCAGATCGAGCGTGTTATACACCGTAGCACGGGAAACCCGGTAGCCGGTATCTTTCATTTTGAAGAACATATCATCGGCATCGAAATGGCCGTCGCTTTTGTACACTTCTTCAAGTACCATAAAGCGCTCGGGTGTTTGCCGGTGACCGTTGGTTTTGAGGTATTCGCGGAAAATTCCCTTTACCTCTTCGATGGTTTCCTGTAGTGCGGGTGTTGCCATGAGTTAAGAAAAAAAATCTGAGCATTTCAGCAAAAAAGCAACCGATCGCCTAAAGAACGCTTAAGGGAAGCTCACCGGAATGATTACACCGGAAAAACCTTTAAGGAGCAAAAATCGGGTCAGCTCAATTACCGAAACTGGATTATTGGGTTTGACTGATTAAAATACAACAATCAGTGCTAAAAACTACCTTTCAGAAAGCGCTTTACAGGCTTTAAAACGGCAGAGACAGCGGGGTTAGCGCATTTTGTAAAATCAGCTTTTTAGTGCATTTTAGATTATCTTGAAACGATACGGATCGCTGAGCGCAGGCAAAAGGCAGCGCCGGCTTTAACCTTCTATTTGGAAACCAACCTTACCCAATATGCCTACCATTGTTGACTTCAACACGATTCCGGAGCTGTTTTATGAGCTCTCCCTGAAAACGAAGGGCAGAAACAAAACCGCCTACGCATTTAAGCCCGGTTCGAACGAGCCCTATCAGGAAATTAAATGGGAAAAATTTACCAAAGATGTTTACGCGCTTGCAGCTTATATGATGGATGCAGGCCTCGGAAAGGGAGACCGTTTCGCCATTTTAAGTGAAAACCGCTATGAATGGGCTGTGGTTGATTTTGCGGGTCAGATTGTTGGCGGGGTAAATGTAGCCCTGTATGCAACCCTGCCGCCCGAGCAGGTGGAATATATTATCAATGACAGCGGCTCGAAGTTGTTTTTTGTTTCGACCGGTATTCAGCTCAAGAAGGCGGTTCAGATTAAAGGGAACATTAAATCGGTGAAGCACCTCATTGCTTTTGATACTCCGCCTAATAAAAAACTACTGGAAGACGGCGGTGCACTGCTCTTTGACGATGTTATCGAAACAGGCCGGCAAAAATATCCGTCGCTTGCTGATAAAATCCAGGAAACGCTCAAGTCTGTTACTGAAAACGACCTGAGCACACTCATCTATACTTCCGGAACTACCGGTAACCCCAAAGGCGTGATGCTTTCGAACGGCAACCTGATCAGCAATGTGAAGGCTGCGCACAAAGTGATTACTATCGGCGAGGAAGACCGCACCCTGTCGTTCCTGCCGCTGTGTCACGCGTTTGAGCGTGTTGCAGGCTATTATGCCATGCTCGCGGGCGGTGCCGAAATTTATTATGCCGAAAGCGTTGATACGGTTTCCAAAAACCTGACCGAGGCGCGCCCGACCGTTGTGGTTTCCGTGCCGCGTTTGTTTGAGAAGATGTACAACATCGTGCTCAAAAACGTACAGGCCGGTTCATCCCTGAAGCAGGGACTGTTCAACTGGGGGATTGGTGTGGGCAAGAAATCCATCACCTCAAAAAGCCCGCTGGTTAAGCTGCAGAAGAAAATTGCGGATAAACTCATTTTCGATAAACTTAAGGACCGCACCGGCGGGCGCGTTCGCCTGTTTGTTTCCGGCGGAGCCGCGCTTCCTTCCGAAATCGGCCTGTTTTTCCAGGCTGCCGGTCTGCGCATTACGGAAGGCTACGGCCTAACGGAGACTTCTCCGGTAATGAATGTGAACCCGGTTGGCGCTGAACGCTACGGGACAGTCGGGCACGTGCTGCCGGGCGTAACTGTTGGCATTCAGCGCGTAAGCGACGGCAAGCTGATTGCGCAGCTCAGCGGCGATGATTACCCAAGCTCGCTAAGCAGCGATGAGGGCGAAATTTTGTGCAAGGGCCCGAATGTGATGCAGGGCTACTATAACAAGAAAAAGGAAACCGAGGAAGTGATCGACGCCGACGGCTGGTTCCACACCGGCGATATCGGGCGTTTTGTGGATGGCTACCTGCAGATCACCGACCGCCTCAAGCACATGATTGTGAACGCCGGCGGCAAGAACATTTATCCCGGCCCGATTGAGGATACCATCAAAACGATTCTGTATGTGGATCAGGCTGTGGTTGTGGGCGAGGGGCAGCAGTTTATGTCGGCCATTATCGTGCCCGACTTTGAAGCGCTGCGCGGCTACCTGAAAGCCAACAACATCAGCGCCGGAAAGGATGAGGAAATCATGGAGATGGATGAGGTGAAGAAGCTCTTCGACCGCGAGCTCAAAACCATCAATAAAAAACTGGCTTCGCATGAGAAGGTGCGTCAGTTCCGCCTGATTCAGGAACCATTCTCTGTAGAAAACGGCATCCTCACCCCAACCATGAAGGTGAAGCGGAAAGTGCTCGAAAAACAGTACGCCGATCTGATTGCCTCCATCTATACCGACGATCAGGCCTGATTTTCGCCTGCAACCTAAATTCTGAACCTATTTTTGATTGATGATATCTCCTGAGAAACTCGATTTCCTGGAATCCCTGCTGTGCACCCCAAGCCCGACCGGCTATGAATCGGCCGGGCAGCAGGTGTGGCTCGATTACGTGAAAGGCTTCGCCGACCGCACGCTTACCGATGCCTACGGCTCGGCAGCGGCTTTTCTGGATGTTGACCCTGACGCCATCACCGTAATGCTCGAAGCCCATGCCGACGAAATCGGCATGGTGGTGCAGCATATTGATGACAAAGGCTTCGTGTACATCAGCCGTATTGGCGGCAGCGATCCGGCTATTGCCCGGGCCCGCAAGGTTTCGGTGCACGCAGCCAAAGGTGTGGTGCGCGGACTCATCGGCAGCACGGCCATCCACTTGCAGGACCGCACCGACACCAAGGCACCCGGCTGGAAAGATCTGTTCGTGGATATCGGTGCGACCTCCCGCGAAGAAGCCCTCGAAATGGTTCAGATCGGCGACCCCATTACCTACGTGGATGAGCCGGAGTTCTTTTCTGACGAGCTGCTCGTAGCGCGCGCCATTGACAACCGCATCGGCGGTTATATTGTGGCTTCGGCCCTCGAAAAGCTGGCAGCCATGCGCGATCAGCTCAAGGTGAATGTCGTGGTTGTGAATGCGGTGCAGGAGGAAATCGGCGGATTTGGTGCCCGGATGATGAGCTACCGGCTCAACCCGGATGTCGCGCTGGTAACCGACGTTACGCACGCAACCGACAGCCCGGGCATTAACCCGAAAGAGCACGGCATGGTGAAACTGGGCGAGGGTCCGGCCATCACGCACGGCACCGCGAATCAGCGGAAGGTCGTTGAGCTTTTGGTTGAAGCCGCTGCTGAAGCCGGCATTTCGGTTCAGCACGAAGCCTCGAGCATACGTACCGGCACCGATACCGACAGTATTTTCCATAACCGGAGCGGCATCCCGTCGGCGCTGGTTTCCACACCGCTGCGCTACATGCACTCGCCCTCCGAAATGGTACATCTGGCCGACGTGCAGGGCGTCTCCGACCTGATGGTCGCCTTCGTGCAGCGGCTAAAGGCAAGGCACAGCTTCCGGCTGTTCTGATCAGTCTCGGCATCACACAAAAGCCCCCTGCGGGCTTTTGTTGTTTTACACTCCGGCGATACGCTCCATCTTCATAAACCGCCAACTTTCAGCCCCTTATGAAAATCATCATCAGCATTTCTTTCATCTTTGCGCTTCTGTTCATGCTGCCGCAGTCAGCCGCCTTTTCGCAGGCTGATCCGGTACTTCACGCGCTGTTTGCCCCCCTCACCCTGGAGCAAATGCCGCCTAACCGTACGGCAAGCGGGGCTCCTTCCGCCTCCTACTGGCAAAACCGCACGGATTATTTCATAAACGTGCGCCTCGATGCTGAACGGCACCGGATTGAGGGCGAGGTACACATCACCTATACCAACAACAGCCCGGAAGAGCTTGCTTTTTTGTGGATGCTGCTCGAGCAAAACCTCTTTCGCGAGGATTCCAAAGGGGCGCGGGTTTCCCCGCCGGGGGGCGGACGCTTTACCGGTAGGGGCATCGCCGATGGCTACGAAATAAGCCGGGTGGAAGTGATGCATAACGGCGAGCGCTACGAGCCCGATTTCAGCATCCGGGATACGCGCATGCGCATCAACCTGAACGAGCCGCTTGCCGGAAACGGCGCGCAGCTTGAGGTGCGCGTTACCTACGCCTTCGGCATACCCGAATTCGGAGCCGACCGCATGGGGCGCATAGAGCTGCGCGACGGATGGATTTACACCATCGCACAGTGGTACCCCAACATGGCGGTGTATGACGAAATCAACGGCTGGAATACGCGCCCTTACCTCGGTGCCGGAGAGTTTTACCGCAATTTCGGGGATATCGAATTTCACGTAACCGTGCCGTGGGATTTTATTCTCGGCGGCTCGGGCACGCTGCTGAATCCGGAAGAAGTGCTCACTGCGCGGCAGATTGAGCTGCTCGCGGAAGCGCGTGCATCGGATGAAACAGTGATGATTATTTCCCCTGAGGAAATTGGCCTGCCCCAAAACAGGCCGGTTCAACAGGGAGAGCTCACCTGGAAATACCGCATGGAAAACACCCGCGATGTGGCATGGGCGGCTTCGCGCGGCTTCATTTGGGATGCGGCCGGGGTGGAAATGCCAGGCGGCCGCCGGGTGCTGGCGATGTCGCTCTACCCGGCTGAAAGCGCAGGCCCCTCAATGTGGGGACGCTCAACGGAATTCACGCAGGCGAGCATCCATCACTACTCGCACATGTGGTACGAGTATCCCTGGGATGCGGCCATCAACGTTGCCGGCGTAGTGGGCGGCATGGAGTATCCCGGCGTGTCGTTTTGCGGCTATAACCGCGGCGGCGCTTCGCTTTGGGGCGTTACCGATCATGAATTCGGGCACAACTGGTTCCCGATGATTGTGGGCAGCAACGAGCGCAAATGGTTCTGGATGGATGAAGGTCTGAACACTTTTATCGGGCACCTCAGCACGCAGGCATTCAACAACGGCGAGTTTCCGACCTGGATCCGTTCCATGCAGCAGTTTGTGCCGCAGCTCAGCAACCCGGATATGGAACCGATCATGACGCATCCCGACCGCATCCGGCCGCAGCATCTCGGCTTTGTATCGTACTTCAAACCGGCCCTGGGCCTGCTGATGCTCCGCAATTACGTGCTGGGTGAAGAGACCTTCGATTTTGCCTTCCGCAGCTACATTGAGCGCTGGGCTTACAGGCATCCTTCACCCATCGATTTTTTCCGGACGATGAATGATGCTTCCGGTGAAAACCTCGACTGGTTCTGGCGCGGCTGGTTCTACGAAAACCGGCAGATCGACCTCTCCATAGATCAGGTTGAGGACTTCGTGGACAGCCTTGACGACTACGAAGGCGCCTTCATCACCATCAGTAGTCCCGGCGATTTGGTGATGCCTGTGGTGATGCGCATCACCTACGCCGACGGCAGCGATGAGCTGCTGCGCTTCCCCGTGGAAGTGTGGCACCGCTCGCGGGAGCATACCTTCCTGCACCGCGCAAACAAACGCATTGACCACATCCGGATTGATCCGTTTAGTCAGCTGCCTGATGTAAACCGCCGCAACAACGAGTGGCTGCGCAGTGAGCAGGGCCGCTTACCGGAGGAGAGGGGGCGCTAAACGCATGGACTTCAATCCCTAAACAAATCAACGGGAAAGCATGGCCGGGGGACTTAATTCAGGCACTTCCCAAAGCGCTTTTTGAGCTGCTAAATCCGTATTTTGAAATTCTAAATCTGAATCATAATTCACGGCCTTTTGTTGGGAAAAGCCCAACCATTCAGCTGATTTTTTTGATGCCACTATTTAAGGAAACCAACCTGTAACTATGAATTCATTATTTGATCGTGAGAAGTTTGAATTTCGCCACAACAGCGCAACCGAAAGCGATGTCCGCCACATGCTTGATGCCGTCGGTGTTTCATCTGTTGATGAGCTGATTTCACAAACCATACCGGATTCGATTCGACTGACCAAGCCATTAAATCTGCCTGAGCCCCTGAGCGAACATGCCTTCCTGGATTCGTTTCGCCGAATTATGGCTCAGAACAAACTCTTCAAGACCTACATCGGGCTGGGCTATTACGACACTGTAACGCCTCCCGTTATTCAGCGCAATATTCTGGAAAATCCAGGCTGGTACACGGCCTACACGCCCTATCAGGCGGAAATTGCACAGGGTCGCCTTGAAGCGCTGATCAACTTTCAGACCATGGTGATTGACCTCACCGGCATGGAAATCGCAAATGCATCCCTGCTCGACGAAGCAACAGCCGCTGCGGAAGCCATGAGCACGATGTACGCCATCCGCAAGGGCAAGCGCCGCAAAGCTGAGCGCCTGTTCGTTGCTGATACCTGCTTCCCGCAAACCATCGAGCTGCTGAAAACGCGCTCGGAGCCCATCGGCATAGAACTGCACATTGCACCGCTCTCAGCATTCGACCCTTCGGATGAATCTTACTTCGGCATCATCCTGCAATACCCCGACGGCAACGGCGCGGTGTCGGATATCAGCGGAATTATCAGCGGTGCTGCGGCCAACGATATCAAAGTGACAGTAGCCGCTGACCTGCTGAGCCTCACCCTGCTCAAATCACCCGGCGAGATGGGCGCGGATATTGTGGTTGGCAGCACGCAGCGTTTCGGCATTCCGCTGGGCTACGGCGGTCCGCACGCCGCTTACTTCGCCACTAAGGAAGAGAACAAGCGTCAGGTGCCCGGCCGCATGATCGGCGTTTCGATTGACCGGACCGGGAAGCCGGCCTACCGCATGGCGCTGCAGACCCGCGAGCAGCACATCCGCCGGGAAAAAGCGACCTCCAACATTTGCACCGCGCAGGTACTCCTCGCGGTAATGGCCGGCGCCTATGCGGTTTATCACGGTCCCGAAGGCTTGAAGCGCATTGCGAGCCGCATCCATGCGATGGCAAAACTGGCCGAAAAAGGCCTCACCGCACTTGGACTGAAGCAGCTGAATGAAACCTATTTTGATACCCTGAAAATTGAGGTGGAGTCACCCGGTTTCCGGGATGCCGTCCGCAAAGAGGCAGAATCCCGGGGCGTGAATTTCCGCTACTTCAGCACGGCGCATATCGGCATTTCACTTGATCAGAAAAAAGAGCCTGAAGACGTGGCCGCCATCGTTGACATTTTCGCGACGGTGCTCGGCAGCAAAGCGGCTTTTAATTTCGAAACGGCCGCCGAAGATATTGCAGTGAGCTTCCCGGCTTCGCTGGCCCGCACAAGCAGCTACCTCACGCATGAGGTCTTTAACCGCTACCACAGCGAGCATGAAATGCTGCGCTACCTCAAACGTCTCGAAAACCGCGACCTATCGCTGGTGCACTCCATGATCTCGCTCGGATCCTGCACCATGAAGCTGAATGCAACCACGGAAATGATCCCCGTGAGCTGGCCGAATGTGAACGGTCTGCATCCGTTTGTGCCGCAAAATCAGGCGCTGGGTTATAAGCAGATGCTGGATGAACTCACCGAGTGGCTGTCTGAAATTACGGGCTTCCACACGGTATCGCTTCAGCCGAATTCCGGTGCGCAGGGCGAGTATGCGGGCCTCATGGCCATCCGTGCCTATCACCATGCAAACGGCGATACGCACCGGAATGTGGCTATCATCCCGTCATCGGCGCACGGCACCAACCCGGCAAGCGCGGTAATGGCCGGCATGAAGGTCGTCATCACCAAGTGCGACGATAACGGCAACATCAACGTAGATGATCTGCGCGAAAAAGCTCTCAAGCACAAAGACGAGCTTTCTGCGCTGATGGTGACCTATCCCTCAACGCACGGCGTATTTGAGTCGGCCATCCGTGAAATTTGTGACATCATTCACGAGTGCGGCGGGCAGGTGTATATGGACGGTGCCAACATGAACGCGCAGGTTGGCCTTACTTCCCCGGGCCTGATTGGTGCCGATGTTTGTCACCTGAACCTGCACAAGACCTTCTGCATCCCGCACGGCGGCGGCGGACCAGGCATGGGTCCCATCGGTGTTGCGAAGCACCTTGCGCCGTTTGTGGCAGGCCACTTCACCCTCGACAACCCACCGACCAATACGACCGCCATTTCTGCTGCGCCGTTTGGCAGCGCGAGCATTCTGGTTATTTCTTACGCTTACATCCGCATGATGGGCGCCAAAGGCCTCACGAATGCAACTAAACTTGCGATTCTGAACGCCAACTATATTCAGGCACGGCTTGCGGGTCATTACGACGTGCTCTACACCGGTGAAACCGGCCGCGTGGCACACGAAATGATTATCGAGCTGCGGCATTTCAAGCAGGAGTGCGGTATCGAAGCGGTTGACCTTGCCAAACGGATGATGGATTACGGCTACCACGCGCCGACCATGTCGTTCCCGGTTGCAGGCACCATCATGATTGAGCCAACCGAGAGCGAATCACTGGCTGAGCTCGATCGTTTCTGTGATATGATGATCGCCATCCGGAATGAAATCAGAGATATAGCCGAAGGTCGTGCCGATGCTGAAGACAATCCGCTGAAGCTGGCGCCGCATACCTCAGCTGTTGTAACAGCTGATGAATGGAACCACAAATACACGCGTCAGCAGGCTGCCTATCCGCTGCCCTGGGTGGGAGCATCGAAGTACTGGCCGACCGTTACCCGCATCGACGATGCTTACGGCGACCGCAACCTCGTTTGCAGCTGCCCCGATGTAAGCACCTACGAAAGCAGTGCCACGGTGGAAGAATCAGCCGGTGCCTGAAGCTGACCTGCCGATTTGATGAACCAAAAAAGGCTGCCCTCTCAACAGGGGCAGCCTTTTTTATTTGGCAGGTAAATGTTGAACAACACAGACGCGTAAACTTCAGCAGGTTTCAGACTTACCCGGAAACCGGCATAAGGGCTGTGAGCACATCACCCTACACCTTACGGAAGTAAAACGCCTTCCAGAAATGTGAGCAGGGCATCGCGGTAGTGCTGGCTTAGGGGCAGGTCGTTGTGCCCGCCGCCTTCGATGAGGCGGAGGGTTTTGTCGGATGATGGCGAAGCCTCATAAAGCTGCTTTGCCATGCGTTCAGGCGTGATCTGATCTTCGGTGCCGGTGATGAAAAGGGCCGGCAGCTCAGAAGCGGCAACGCGGGTGAGATTGTTTTGCTGTGAGATGGCCTCGTCAAAGCGGAACCGGATGAAGGGGCGCAGCAGCAGCGGCACGAGCCTGCGGGTCCAGTCGTTGATTTCCGTGATGGGACTTTCCATGATGAAAGCCGCCGGATTAAGTTCACTGAGCATACGCCCGGTAACAAGGCTGCCCATCGAATGCCCGTGCAGGATGATGCGCTCCGGGTTGGCATTCAGCTCGGAAATGAGAAATTCATGCACGCTTTGAGCGTCTGTGAAAATGCCGTCAACCGAAGGCGAGCCGGTGCTGAGCCCGTAGCCGCGATAATCGAAGAGCACGAGATTGACCGGCAGGGTTTCGTAGGCCTGAATCCAGGGGAGGGACTTAACCAGCAGAAAACCGTTGCCGCCGAAATACAGCACTGTGCCGAGGGCGCCCTCCCGCTGCAGGTGCCACGCATTCAGTGCCTCACCGTCTTCGGTTTCGACCGTGTGCTCGCTCAGGGTAAAAATTTCAGAGTTGTAGCTCTGCGGTGTAACGGTGGGGTGGTTGTCGAACGCGTCGCTTTCCCGGATTTCGATGGTGGTGCAGGCCAGAAAGAAAACAGGCAGAAGAAAGGCGGGAATCAGAAATCTCAAAACGGGCATGGGCATTTGTGTTAAGGGCATACAAATTTTTGGTAAAGCATCGTTGAACAGCAGTAAGGCAATTGCAGTTCAACGATTTCAATTCCTTAATAAAAAGGTTCCGTATTTAGGATACGGTTTATTTTTTATGAAAGAGATTCATTATATTCCTGAATTATGATGAACCAATCCAATTTATTCAAAGCGCTTGCCCTTGCGCTTATTTCTTTTTTGCTCGTCGCAGCCAATGTTGCGATGGTTACACAATTTCGTGCAGAAATACCTGATCCCGCAAAAAATGAAATTAAAATTGAATGGACAGTTCAGCAGGAGAGCGGGGTGATGCACTATGAGCTTTTAAGAAAAATGGTGCGTGATTCTGATTTTACCCCGGTGGCAACCATAGATGTGAGGCCACCTTCATCACAGCCCAATCTTTACACCTACCTTGACCGGAATGTGTTCAGAAACTCCGGGAATACCGAGCCTGTCGTATATGAGCTCAATGTTGTATTTACCAACGGTGAACGCCGGTTTATAGGTCAGGCTGAAGTTAATTATACTTCGACTGCTGTGCGAAGAACCTGGGGTAGTATCAAAGCCATGTTCCAGTAGGCGTTACCAAACAAAACAGCCCCTAATGATATCCGAGCGCATTTTAATGGACAGCAGCCATGTGATGCGCACCTGCCGCCGCATGGCTTACCAGCTTGCTGAAACCGTAGCAGATCCCCAAAATCTGCTGATTGTTGGCATCAACAAGCGTGGAATGGCTGTTGCCCGGCTGATTCAGCAGTTTATGGCGGAGTCGCTGCAGGCACCCCCGCTGCTGGTTAATGCCTGCACGCAGGATCTTAGTTTGAGTCCGTACGAAACTGCTTCCGGCCGTGATATGATCGTAATTGATGACGTACTCTTTTCAGGCCGTACTATTTCTGCTGCCCTTGGCTGCTTCCCCGATATTTCAAAAGCATCCCGAATCCGGATTGCTGTGCTTGTTGACCGCGGACACCGGCGGTTTCCCTTTTTTGCCGCTGTTACCGGTCTTGTATATCCCACCAAGTTCGATGAGCACGTTCACGTAATTCTGAATGACGAAAGCGGACAGATGGAAGTTCATCTCCTCCGGGAAACTCAAACGGCCTGAAACCGTATTTTTGCGCGGAATAACTGAACAGAACGGGCTGTTTCCCAAATTCTTTATAATGTTTTGTAAACCGGTTTTTTCAAAACCCAATACAGGCTTATTTTACTTAGGATGATATATTAACGTAAGCTTCTGCCTTCTTTATTCTTAAAACCCTTACTTCTTGTTGTTATGAGATTTTCTCGATTTCTTGTTTTGCTGACGGCTTTTCTTTTTTTCGGTACTGCACCGCTTTTTGCCGGCGGAATTAAATGGGGCGAAGCGCCCCCGGATTCTGTTTCTGCCTGGCAACTCGAGTTCCGCGGTCAGCTGAACGGTTCACAGGCAAGTTTCAGAAACTGGGAGCAGGGTGGGGTTAATACCGTTGCACTAACAGCGGCAACTAATTTTAATGCGCTTTACCGGCGCGGCAGCTGGGGGTACAACCTTGATACCCGACTCGTTTATGGTCAGGCTAAGGTTGATGACGACTTTCGCAAAACCGATGACGAAATTGCCATCCGTAATACGGTAAGATATTTTCTGGACGATGAACGCTGGAGCGTAGTTGCCAATGTGAATTTTTTATCACAGTTTGACAAAGGGCTGGATCGGAACAGGGTATTTACCGTTTCGAAATTTATGGCGCCGGCCTATCTCACAGAAACTCTTGGTATCTCGTTCAAGCCGGTCAGCTATTTTTCGGCTGATTTTGGTGCCTCCGCAAGACAAACATTTGTGCTGGACGATGGTGAGGCAGGTATTCGTGACGGAGAGCCGATTACTTTCCGGGAGCGATACGGTCTTCGCCCGGATCAAAGTGTGAAAAACGAGCTGGGTTTTTCATTTCTGCTTAAGTTTGACAAGGAAATTTTTGAAAACGTACGCTACATTTCATCCATCGAAACATTCAGCAACGCGAGTCAATCGCCGGACCGCTCCGATTTTACGTTCAACAATGAGATTGTCGGGCGCATCAACAATTATCTGAATACTACTTTCCGCTTTACGATGCTTTATAATGATGACGTATCCAACAAGCTTCAGCTGCGGCAAACATTCTCTTTGGGCGTTTCGGTAAGATTTATCTAAGCCGGTAGCCATCCCGCTTTTTAAAAAACCTGCACGGAATTCCGGATGCAGGTTTTTTTATGTCCCTGATTTGTGCGATGTTTACGCTGCCAATATTCATCATCCGTAATCCGAAATATGTACAAACAACTGATTCCGCTGCTTGAGCGCTGGTTTGAGCAGGCTGAACTGCAGGGCATGACCATTCCGGCCCGGTATCACGCGGGAGGGCAGGCCGGTGACGCAGCTGATACTGAGCTGCAGGCTGTTTTCGAAGCTTTTATAGCCCGGATGCAGGCCTGCTATCCCTTTCATCAGCCGGCTTATGCCGGGCAGATGCTCAAGCCGCCACACCCTGCCGCATGGCTCGCTTACGCGGTAGCGATGAGCGTGAACACGAACAACCATGCCCTCGATGGCGGCCCCGAAACCTCCCAAATGGAAAAGGAAGTGATTCGGGATCTCGCCGGGATGGTTGGGTACGATCCGGGGGCTTCGCTCGGGCACCTCACGAGCGGCGGCACTGTTGCCAACCTCGAAGCCCTTTGGGTGGCAAGATGTCTTCACCCCGATAAACCCGTGCTGTTTTCGGAGCAGGCACACTACACGCACAGCCGCATGTGTTCGGTTCTGGGAATGGAAGGCAGGGCTGTGTCAATGGATCTCAGCAGTAAGGAAGGGGAAGCCCGGTTCAGGGAAGCGCTGCAAGGTGCAGGCACGCTGGTAGTGACCCTTGGCACGACCGGTACCGGCACTATCGAGCCGCTCGATAAAGTGCTGCCGCTCTGCAGGCAGGCCGGTGTGCGTATCCATGTTGATGCCGCCTACGGTGGCTTCTTCACCCTGCTCAAAAACAGCGGCCTGTTCAATCCGGCACCTTTTGAGGCGCTCTGGGAAGCCGACAGCATCGTGATCGATCCGCACAAGCACGGCCTGCAGCCTTATGGCTGCGGCTGCGTGCTTTTCAGGGATGCGTCCGTTGGCCGGTTTTACAAGCACGACTCACCCTACACCTATTTTTCGTCGGATGAGCTGCATCTTGGCGAAATTACCCTTGAGTGCTCGCGTGCCGGTGCCGCGGCTGCGGCGCTTTGGTTCACGATTCAGCTGCTGGGGCTTCATGCCGAATCGCGCTTTGCCGGCACGCTTAAAAACTGCCTGCTGGCCGCCCGCAGCTTCGCCAGTGAGCTCCAAAACAGCGAAGCATTCGGTCTGCTTGCCCAGCCGGAAACCGATATCGTCTGTTATTTCCCGCTGGCTGGTGATATAAGCGAAATTTCCCGCCTGAGCCGCGATATTTTCCATGACACCATGCAGCAGGGGCAGCAATCCCTGTTTCTGAGCTTGTATAAAGTTAATGCCGGTGCTTTTGTGAAGCAGTTTCCGGCCGTTAGCTGTACCGATCCGTCAGAGCAGGTCACCATACTGCGCAGCGTATTCATGAAGCCCGAACACCTTGGTTTTATCCCTGAAATGATGCGCCGGCTGCGTGCATCTTTGCAACGTATTACAGCACAGTAAGGGATGATTATGTATGTTAAAACGCTTTTGAATTCATGCCCCGGTTTCGGAAGCAGCGCTCAATCCTTCACTTAGACCATCATTCTTTTGAAACAATTGTTACTGACGGCATCGGCCGTTTTTCTCTTATGCTCCGGAATCAGCATGCCGGCTGAGGCCAGGCAGGCGCACCATCATCATCACGTTCACGATCACGCCCCGGTAAGTGAGCCGCTGTTTAATGGCACCGGTTATGAGCCCGATGAGCAGCTGTGGTACCGTGTGAGCATCCCCTTTGAAACCAGGGCTTTAATTCAGCAAATAGGGGATATGGGTGTGGCAATAGATCACGTTCATATTCATGAAAACACGCTTTACGCCGAACTCGGCGGTGATGAGCTCCGGATGATGAACGAGGCTGGCATCGCTTACGAGATTCATATCCGGGATATGGCTTCCTATTATGAAGCAAAGCTCACAGCCGACCCCGTTTTTCAGGGCGGACTGCAGCGGATGGCCGGCGTACCGGAGAACTTTAAACTTGGCTCAATGGGCGGTCACCTTACCTTTGATGAAGTGGTGGCAGAACTCGACCTGATGCGGGAGCTCTTTCCGGATCTCATCACCGAAAAGTTCAGCATCGGCAACTCTTACGAAGGGCGACCGATTTGGACGGTATGGATCGCGTCTGATCTTGAGACCCCAAAACCGCAGGCCTACTATAACTCCCTGATCCATGCCCGTGAGCCTATGAGCATGATGAACCTGGTGTACTACATGTGGTGGCTGCTCGAGAATTACGGGGAAGATGCGTACGCAACTTTCCTGGTCGATAGCCGGCACATGGCGTTTACGCTGGTTCTGAATCCGGACGGCTACGAGTTTAACCGGCAAAACAACCCAAACGGCGGGGGTTCCCATCGAAAAAACATGAGGCCGGTTGGAACTTTTCGCCCCGGCGTTGATTTGAACCGTAATTTTGGCCCGATGATATTTTGGGATCATCCCAGTGGCGGCTCATCAACGGATCCCAACAACGATACTTATCGCGGAGCAGAGCCCTTCAGCGAACCCGAAACACAGGCCATGCGGGATTTTACGCTGGCCAACGATTTTCGTACGGTCTTTAATTATCACAATTTCAGCAATATGCTGATCTATCCGTACAGTGCCTTCAGCCGCGAAACGGCCGATTCCCTGACTTTCAGGGCCTATGCCGCGGAGATGACGGCCGAAAACAACTACCTGTACGGAACCGACGAGCAAACCGTAGGCTATTCGACACGGGGTTCTTCTGATGACTGGTTTTACGGCATGGAAGCCAGCGGCGGGTTCGGGCCCAGCTACAATCGCATTTCTATGACCCCGGAAGTTGGTGCAATAGCCGACGGAACGGGAGGAAGCTGGGGGGCTTTTTGGGCCCGCGCTGAGCGCATTGTTCCGCTTTCGCAGGATAACCTGCTGCCGAATCAGCTGCTTGCCCGTTTTGCGGGACCGGAGCTCCGCTTGTCTGACAATGTGAATGTAATGCTCAGCAATATTGATGCGCCGATTGGCGAGGAGGGCTCCTTTTTCTTCACCGTTGCAGGTTTTGAGAACTTCGGCCGCAGCATGATGGACCTCACCTTTTCGGTAAGTACAGATGCGGACTTCATCACTTTCACAAACGACAGCTTTGTGCATCAGCTTCCTTTCGATGCTTCATTTGCAGGGATCACCGATTTCTTCACCTTTGAAACGGCACCTGACACTGAGCCGGGTCAGGAGTTCGTCATCACCCTAACCGCACATGCGCCGCTTGCGTGGGATTCGTTCAGCTGGGACTACATCTTCACCACAACGGGTCAGCCGGTATCGGCCGAAACCACTCCGGAGCTTCCGCGCAATCTCGTGCTTCATCAAAATTATCCCAATCCTTTTAATCCGGCTACGACCCTGCTTTTCGGGCTTCCTCAGGCCTCTGAGGTCAGCCTCCGGGTTTATGACAGCATGGGCCGGCATGTACAGACCCTGATTGACGGTCGGGAGTACGCCGCCGGCGATCACCGTGTGCAGTTCGACGCATCGCGCTTACCGAGCGGGATTTACCTCTACCGCTTGCAGGCAGGTCAGCAGAGCCTGACCCGACGGATGACGCTCATCAAATAAAAATAGTGCTGAAAATAAAACAGGCCGGCTCAGAAGTCGGCCTGTTTCATTCCAATGAGATTCACTTCAGGCTCCAGCCGGATGCCGAATTTGTCAAGTACCGCATCGCGTACCCGTCGGGCAAACGCGAGGATTTGCCGGCCGTCGCCTGCTTCATAGTTTACAATCACGAGGGCCTGCTTCGGCCAGGTGCCGACGCGTCCCTCGCGCACCCCTTTGAGGCCGCACTGTTCGATGAGCCAGCCCGCGGGGACCTTGGTGAAGCCGCGGCCCGCCGGGTAATGCGGTACATTCGGATAGCGGCTCAGGATTTCGGTGAACTGTGCATCGGGAATCACCGGGTTTTTAAAAAAACTGCCGGCGTTTCCGAATTTGCGCCAGTCAGGCAGCTTCGACTGCCGGATCCGGATAACGGCCTGTGCCACATCCTGAGGTGTCGGATCGCTAATGCCCATAGCAGTCAGCTCGGTGCCAATTGCACCATAAGCAAGGTTCAGGTGCGGCACGCGCGAAAGCCGCAAGGTAATTGAGGCGATAAGAAAGCGGTCGCGAAGTTCTTCCTTAAACACGCTTGTACGGTAGCCAAAACGGCAGGCATCTTTTCCGAAAACGCTGATTTTACCCGTGCTTCGGTCGATGGCTTCGAGCTGTTCGAAAACATCAACAAGTTCGACCCCATAGGCCCCGATATTCTGCATAGGAGCGGCGCCGCAGCAACCGGGAATGAGGGAGAGGTTTTCGATGCCGCAGAGATTTTGGGAGAGGCAGTATTGCACCAGTTCATCCCATACAACACCGGCCCCGGCTGTTACAAGCACTTCGTCGCTTTCTGTTTCGGTGATGGTTATTCCGGGTATGCTTACTTTTAAAACGCTGCTTACTTCACTGTTTGTGAACAGGATATTGCTGCCTCCACCGATGATCAGGGCGTCCTGCATCAGCTGTGGGTGGGTTTTGAGCAGTTCAGCATAGGTTTCAGCTTTGTATAGCTCAAAAAAATGAAGCGCTTCAGCTTCGGCGCCAAAGGTATTGAGAGAAGTGAGATTCAAAAGAGGAGGGATGTCCGGATTAGCAGAAAAAAGAAGTCAAAAACATAATTTGTGATCGCCTTTCAAAATAGGACTTTTTTCCCCGAACTGCCCTAACTTGTGGGCTATCATTTAAGATGCTGTCTTGCAGAGAGTTATCGGAAAATGCTCAGGTACAGTGGTTACTTACGGTCTGCGCGTTGGGTGCCTGAGCTTAAAGTGAACGCTCAGACGCAATTCATCCGTTATATTTCCCGCTTCTGTAAGAGAATAGAACAAAAAAATTCAATCAAAAATAAATCAGTGGTTTACGTTACCCGCAAAGTTCATTTTAACGCAGCACACCGTTTGCACAATCCGGCGAAATCTGATCAATGGAACGCTGAAACTTTCGATAAATGCAATTATGCCAACTGGCACGGGCATAACTATGTGATGGAAGTTACGGTAGCGGGCATGCCCGACCCTGATACGGGCTACGTGATTGACCTTGGCAAGCTCAAGAATATTCTTGAGGAAAAAATTATCGACAAATGTGACCACAGAAATCTGAATATGGATGTAGATTTTTTGAAGGGTGTGATCCCTTCCACCGAAAATCTTGTGATCAAATTTTTTGAACAAATTCAGGAAGATGTAGAACGTGCTGCTTCAAAAGGCTCCAAGCTGTTTTCAGTCAGGCTTTTTGAAACGGAACGAAATTTTGCTGAATATTGTCCTTACATGAGCACTAATTACTGATCTGTATTTTATCTGATACAGGTACTGAATTAACTATACTACTTTATACTATGATAACATCGAATTTGAAAAGAATTTACGACCCTACTTTTGTCGTAACTGAAGACTATAAAAAAACTTTACCGGATCTTCAAAACGGACCGGCATCGCTCATTGAGGGGGCAAACGTACCGATTCAGCAGGTTGGCATTTCGAACTTCAAACTACCATTAAAATTTCCGACAAGAGAAGGTGATATTCTCACCCTGGAAGTTTCCGTTGACGGATATGTCGGGCTTGATGCCGGAAAGAAAGGTATCAACATGAGCCGTATCATGCGCTCGTTTTATAAATTTAAGGATGAAGTCTTTCATCCTGAAGTACTTGAGTACGTGCTTCAGATGTACAAAAACGACCTTGATGCCCGTGAGAGCTACATCAAGCTCAGTTTTAACTATCCGATGCTGAAGAAAAGTCTGCGCTCAGACCTATCCGGATATCAGTATTATGCTGTTTCTCTCGAAGCAAGCATGGATGCCAAAGATAACATCACGCACTTCATGCACCTCGATTTCGTGTATAGCAGCGCCTGCCCTTGTTCTTATGAGCTTGCTGAGCATGCCCGCGAAACCCGTGAGGTTGCGGCCATCCCGCACAGTCAGCGTTCCGAAGCTTACCTTACCGTACAGCTGAGAGATCAGCTGAGCATTGAGGAGATGGTTGAACTCTGCCGCGAAGCCCTTCAGACCGAAACACAAGTTATGGTGAAGCGCGAAGACGAACAAGCCTTCGCCGAGCTGAATGGTGCCTACCAGAAGTTCGTGGAAGATGCTGCGAGACTGATGTTCGATAAACTCGACCCGCACCCCGCCATTTCTGATTTTGTAGTGCGCTGTGTACACATGGAAAGCCTGCACAGTCACGATGCGGTAAGCCGTATTTGCAAAGGAATTCCCTGCGGCCTCCGCTAAGAATCTTCATTCATACATCCCATATAGAAAGCCATG
>JAFIET010000022.1 GCA_020832405.1 Balneolales bacterium | reverse complement strand
TTTTCAAAACCTGTCAGGTCTTTGCAGCTAAGGCTTCGAAACCCCAAAACCCCCCGAAACAAAAAGCCCCTCTCCTGAAGATAAGGCCCGTAAGGCATCGTGGCACTTTCAGGAGAGGGGTTGGGGTGAGGTCTGCCCAGATGTATGGCACGCGGATTGAGCGGATCGGGGCGGATTTCCGCGGATTGTTTGTTGAAGGTTATATCAACAGATTAAACAAAAAAAAGCCCTGCAAACTAAATGTTTACATGGGCTTTAAAAATATCCGGGGTGGGCGATAATGGGTTCGAACCATCGACCTCCACGATGTCAACGTGGCGCTCTAACCAACTGAGCTAACCGCCCGGTTTTTTGGAAGGCCTCAAATATACGTTAAATCAGGGCTCATATCAATATCAATTGGCGGGGGGCAGGGGCAGGCTGCCGCAATGCTATGCAATGCTATGCAATGCAATGCTATGCTATGCTATGCTATGCTATGCTATACTATACTTTCGGTAAGGTGGTTCAGCAGAAAGCTCAGGGTCAGGGTATCGCGGGCAGTGAGGTACACGGGGTTCACCCGGTTGTTCAGGCTTAGGGTAATCACATTTTCAACCAAATCTTCGGTAATACTTGTGATGTGGCTGAGGCGGATGCTGCGGGTATTGCCGTCGGTGATGTGGATGTTTTTGTTGGTCACATAAATGGTACCTTCCAGGTCAGTTTCGTATCCCATCTGCTTGTAAACGATCCCTTCCCGCTGATAGCGGCCCAGCTGTTTGCGCTTGAGCAGCCGGCCTTCTGTGCTGAAATAGCAGGCTTCGCCCCGGGTGAGCATCACGGGACAGCTGATTTCCCGCAGGTTTTCGGTAAAATCACGTGCCCGGGTAAAGTCCTGAATTTGTTTCTTTTGCCTTTTTTGGTCGGCAGTGGGTATCCCGAGGTCTTCAATCATTTTAAAAAGATGTTTTTCCTCCTCAGCTGTGAGCTGATGATCTGCAAGGCAGTCGGAAATAAGCTCATCGAGCGCCTCAGATTTGATCCGGTTGAGGAGGTCGTCGTCGAGCTGAAGCCCGCGCAGGTAAGATTCCATATCGAAACGGTTAAAGGAGGTGCTGCCGTCCATAAACAGGCTCACGGCTGCATCGGCGAGCAGCAGATTGCGTTTTGTGCGTTCGGGTTCGGGCAGGGAGGGGCCGGCAAGTGCATCGAGAAGCTGTACCGGCTTATCCGATTCGGTGAGGTTCTCAAGGCTTTCGGCAGTTTGTTTTAGCGTGAGCTGCGCCTGCTTTTTGCGGGACGTTTTGGCCACCCGGGTGATGAGCAGTACTGCGCATCCGGCAACTACGGTTAATAGGGAAGGGGTGAAGATACCCGCTGCCAGAATAATCCATCCGAGGGAAAAACCGGCCGTAATGAGCGGATCGCGGGATTTGAAAGCAGGCATCCCGGCCTGACCCTTCTGTGCTGTTTGCGCTGTTTCATCTGTGTAGGTAAGTCCGGTATTTACGAATTCTTCTGCCGAAGCCTGATCGCCTGTGCGCGAGCCGCTGCGGCTTTGCCGGGTTTTGTTTCCAATTTTTTCACGGTAGTACAGGCCGTGCCTGCCGCCGGCAACATAGGCGCCGTTTTTATTAAATCCGAGGCGTGCGCCGGTAATTCCGGCTGATAAGCCAATGCCGCCTTTAGAAAAGTTAACCCTTACAGGACCTTTAGAAATACTTTTTCTGATAAAAAAGGGCATGATCTGTTTGAATTTAAAATCGAATATTCTAATTTGACCCTTGTAATATTTCGAAGGTTTAAACCCCTGAAAATATTAACAACAGCTGCGCCCTATATGCACAGGCTTTTTAGGGAACATAAAACGTCTTCTTAAAATACTATAAATAGGGTCTGATTCAACACAAATATTGATATGGCAAGCGGATATAAACTTAACAGCGTAAACAGCTAAAAATAGTTTTTTTAGCTAATAGCGAAAATTCGCTTGTCTTTTTTTGTCTGATTCCTTATCTATGCATGAGCTGTGATGAGGCAGCTCTTTGATTTGTCGGGATATTTGTAAACAACAGAACGAGTTACCTAACACACATCTTGATTCGCGAGTAAGCTTATGAACCTTCAGTTAGTTAAGAAAGCGGTTTTTTGTGCCCTTATGGGTGCTTTTGTTTTCGGAGTTGCCGGTTATTCGGTTGCGGAGGCGCAGAATATCCGGTTTACGGGTTTTGTTAAAACGGATGCCTACTCTGATAACAGAGAGCTGGTTTCTGCACGTGAAGGGCAGTTTGCCCTTTTTCCTTTGCCCGAACGCATTATTAACGGCGAGGACTTAAACGAAAACCGGCAGTTTAACATGGTGAGTATTCAGACCCGCGTTACGGGTCATATCAGCGGGCCCGATGCTTTTGGTGCACGCACCAGCGGGATGATAGAAGGTGCTTTTTTCGGCGTTACCGATGCCAACATCAATACTTTCCGGATGCGGCACGCCTTTGTACGCCTCGACTGGGAAAATACACAGCTGATTGTGGGTCAGTTCTGGCATCCGATGTTCATCACCCAGAGTTTTCCGGAAGTGGTGAACTTCAACACAGGGGTGCCGTTTCAGGCTTTTTCCCGGAATCCGCAGGTGCGGCTTACCTATAAAATGGGGGATATCAGCCTGATAGCTGCGGCCCTTACGCAGCGTGACTTTGCCGGACCCGGCGGGAGTCAGCCCCTTCGGAATGCAGGCATCCCGAATCTGCATGCCGGTATTCAGGGTACTGCAGGCGGGCATCACTTCGGCACCGGGGTAGATTTAAAAACTGTGGTGCTCGAAAATAAGTTTACCGAATCCGCAAACAGCCTGGCTGCCTTTGCCTTCGCGAGGCTTAATTTCGGCGGACCATCCTTCAAAGTTTACGGCCTTGTGGGTCAGAATATGACCGACCATCTGATGATTGGCGGTCTTGCACGGGAAGCGGTTTCAGGAGGAAAGGATAAGGTTTATCCTACTGATATTTTTTCCGTTTGGACCGAGCTCAGCAGCGGTTTTCGCGGCGACAGCGAGGGGATCCGTACCGAGTTCGGCATATTTGCCGGATATACACAGAATTTGGGGGTAAGTGAAGACGGCCTCGCGCCGGTTCCCGGTTCCAGGGGCCTGGCGTTTGGGGCCGCCTATCCCGATACCGGGCTCGACTATGTCTGGAGGGTTTCCCCCCGTGCACAGATGCAGTCGGGGCCGGTACGTTTCGCTGCCGAGTTTGAGTACACGGTTGCCGCTTACGGACCCTTCAACACCGATCTTACCATCAGGGACAGCGAAACCGTTGGCAATTTCAGGATTCAGCTTTCAGCTTACCTGTTTTTCTGATGAAAGAAACAAGGCAGTAAACAGCTGTGGGCCTTTACAGCAGTTTTGTGAAGGCCTGCAGGGTCATAAAGATTTTGGGGATACTGCCTTTGTATCAATAAACGCAACACGACTCAACCTAACCAACTAACTCAATTGCGCACTATGGAACATAAAGAAATGGCCAAAGCGTACTGGAAGAAAAACCTCACCTATGTAGGCGGGCTGCTTTTCATCTGGTTTATGGCATCGTTCGGAGCAGGTATTCTGTTTGTGGATTACCTGGATAATTTTACGCTGGGTGGTTTTCCGCTCGGTTTTTGGTTTGCTCAGCAGGGCTCTATGTACATCTTCGTCATTGTAATTGCTGCATATATGGTGCTGATGAACAAGCTCGATAAAGAGTTCGGCTTTGATGAACAAGACTAACCTAAACCAACAGAGAAACTAATCAAATGGATCCTATCCTTTTTTGGACGTTAATAATCGTCGGAGCAAGTTTTGCGCTTTATATCGGTATTGCGGTTTGGTCGCGTGCCGGCAATACAAGTGAATTTTATGTGGCGGGCGGCTCTGTGCCTCCGCTGGCAAACGGTATGGCAACCGCCGCTGACTGGATGTCGGCTGCCTCCTTTATCTCGATGGCCGGCCTGATCGCCTTCATGGGGCGCGACGGTTCGGTTTACCTGATGGGCTGGACCGGCGGCTACGTGCTGCTGGCGCTTCTGCTCGCACCTTATCTGCGTAAATTCGGTAAGTTTACGGTGCCTGATTTCGTGGGCGACCGTTACTATTCCTCAACTGCCCGTCTTGTGGCGGTTGTGTGTGCCGTGTTTATTTCCTTCGTATATGTGGCAGGTCAGATGCGCGGGGTAGGTATTGTATTCTCCCGCTTCCTGAATGTGGAAATTGAGATCGGTGTGGTAATCGGGATGGTTATCGTGTTCTTCTACGCGGTATTCGGCGGTATGAAAGGCATTACCTACACACAGGTTGCGCAGTACTGTGTGCTTATTTTTGCCTATCTCGTACCCGCTATTTTCATCTCACTGCTTCTTACCGGAAACGTGATTCCTCAGGTTGGCTTTGGCTCAACCATGCTCGGCAGTGATCAGTCTATCCTTGAACGCCTCGACGGCCTAAGCACCGAATTCGGGTTTGACGCGTACACGTCAGGAGCTCTGGCCAAACTGGATGTCTTCTTCATCACCTTCGCGCTCATGGTGGGCACCGCGGGTCTTCCGCACGTAATTGTGCGTTTCTTCACCGTACCTAAGGTACGTGATGCCCGTAAATCAGCGCTTTATGCCCTTATTTTTATCGTGCTTCTGTACGCTACGGCTCCTGCCATTGCAGCCTTTGCACGCGTGAACCTTTTCGAAACCATCAACAATGTGAAGTATGAAGAGGTGCCTGACTGGTTTAAGACCTGGGAAAACACCGGCCTCATTGTTTTTGATGATAAAAATGAGGACGGCATCATTCAGTACCGGGCCGATAACACCATTAATGAGCTAAATATCGACCGCGATATCATCGTACTTGCCAACCCTGAAATTGCAGGCCTGCCCGCTTGGGTAATCGGTCTGGTTGCTGCCGGAGGTGTGGCGGCTGCGCTCTCCACGGCTGCGGGGCTTCTGCTCGTAATCTCGACTTCCGTTGCCCATGACCTTGTGAAACGAACCCTTTCACCAAGTATGAGCGATAAGAAAGAGCTGATGATTGCTCGGATTTCCGCTGGTCTGGCGGTAGTTATTGCCGGTTACTTCGGTATTAATCCGCCCGGGTTTGTGGCCCAAACGGTGGCCTTTGCCTTCGGGCTTGCGGCGGCCTCCTTCTTCCCGGCCATCATGCTCGGTATTTTCTACAAGCGCATGAATAAGGAAGGGGCCATTGCAGGTATGGTTGCCGGACTCTTAATCACAACCGCCTACATCGTGTACTTCACTTTCATCCGTACCGACCTGAACAATATCGACCACTGGTGGTTTGGTATTTCGCCTCAGGGCTTCGGAACCGTAGGTATGCTGGTGAACTTTGCGGTCGCCCTTGCGGTGTCCAAATTCACGGCGCCGCCGCCGATTGAGATTCAGAATCTGGTTGAGAACATCCGCATCCCGCGTGAACTCACCGATGATGAAAGCAAGTAAAAACTGAAACGCAACAAGCATGAACCGGATGCAGGATATCCGGTTCATGCTTGATTTTTATCTGTAAAAGATTTTTGTTATTCAAACTGCGGCTTAAACAGCTGCGCTTTTCCTTCAACATTATTTTTTCACCGCGATGCAGACCGGGTGTCAGCATCCGCCAAGCTAACATTCACGAACAAGATCAGCTTAACGTATGTCTAATTCAGCAACTGACGAAACTGTAAACAAGAACGGAGAATTTTATTATCCCTCCGATGAAATTGTAGCCAATGCGCACATCAAAGATTATGATGCTGTTTATAAACGCTCTATCGAAGACCCTGAAGGATTTTGGGCGGAAGAGGCGGACAAGCTTGAGTGGTACAAAAAATGGGACAAAGTTTTTGATGACTCCCAGGCACCCTTCTACAAGTGGTTTGTAGGTGCCAAAACCAACATTATCCAAAATGCCATCGACCGGCACCTGAAAACCTGGCGACGCAACAAGGTTGCCATGATCTGGGAAGGTGAGCCGGGTGATGTGAAGGTGATGTCGTACCACGCCCTGAACCGTGAAGTGAGCAAAACAGCCAACGTGCTCAAAAGCATGGGCGTGCGTAAGGGCGATATTGTTACCATCTACATGCCGCAAATCCCCGAGCTTGCCATCACCATGCTTGCCTGCGTGAAGATAGGCGCTGCCCACAGCGTTGTTTACGGCGGCTTTAGTGTGGAAGCGCTTGCCGACCGTATCGCGAGTGCCAATTCCCGTGTACTCGTAACTGCCGACGGCGGCTTTCGCCGGGGCAAAATAACCGACCTCAAATCCATCGCTAACGAAGCCATGGATCGCTCTCCGACCATCGAGGTGTGCATTACGGTGAAGCGCACCGGGCATGAAGTCCGCATGGAAAACGACCGCGATTTTTGGTTCCACGACCTGATGTCGCTGCCTATTGCAAGCACCAAGTGCGAAACCGAGCAGGTGGATGCCGAAGACATGCTCTTCATCCTTTTCACTTCCGGTACAACCGGCAAGCCCAAGGGTCTGGTGCACACACACGGCGGCTATCAGGTGTACACCTCAACCACACACCGCTATGTGTTTGATATTAAGGATGAAGACCGCTGGTGGTGTGCTGCCGATCCGGGCTGGATTACCGGACACAGCTACCTGGTTTACAGCCCGCTGATTAATGGCTCCACCATTATTATGTACGAAGGCGCCCCAAACCATCCGTACCCGAACCGCTGGTGGCACATGATTGAAAAGTACGGGGTTACCATTCTGTACACCTCTCCTACTGCGGTGCGCGGCCTGATGCGTTTCGGCGATCAGTGGCCGAAGCGGCACGACCTGAGCAGCCTGCGCCTGCTGGGCTCCGTTGGCGAGCCGATTAATCCCGAGGCCTGGCGCTGGTATCACAAGCATATCGGGGGCGACAGGTGCCCGATTATGGATACCTGGTGGCAGACCGAAACCGGCGGCTTTATGATCACCCCGCTGCCCGTAACCCCGCTGAAACCCGGCTCCGCAACCAAGCCTTTCTTTGGCGTTCAGGTTGCAATTGTGGATGAAAACGGGGAAGAGGTTGCTCCCGGTGAGGAAGGCAAGCTCGTTATCAAGCGCCCGACGCCCGGTATGGCGAGAACCATCCTCAACGATCCGGAGCGTTATGCCGATACCTACTGGAAAGAGTATGAAGCCAAAGGCTGGTACAAAGCCGGTGACTCTGCCCGTATCGACGAAGACGGCTACATCTGGGTTATCGGCCGGATTGATGACGTTATCAAAGTGAGCGGGTACCGCCTCGGTACCGCTGAGGTGGAGAGCGCGTTGGTAAGCTTCCCGGCTGTAGCCGAAGCTGCTGCTATTGCTCTGCCGCATGAGCTCAAGGGGAACTGCATTCACGTGTACTGTATCCTGAAAGCCGGTATGACCGGTGATCAGAAACTGGCTAACGAAATCAAGGCGCACGTAAGCTCCGAGATTGGTCCGATTGCCAAGCCGGAGGAAGTGCACTTCCTCGAATCGCTGCCGAAAACAAGAAGCGGTAAAATTATGCGTCGCGTGCTCAAGGCCCGCGCCATGGGTGTTGATGAGGGCGACCTTTCAACCCTGGAAGAATAAACCGCGCAGAGCTGTAACGGAAAGCCTTCGGTGCTTCGGCGCCGGAGGCTTTTTTATTGCGGCAAATGATTCACCACTGCTACAGCTAATCCGGCCAAAATGCTGTATTTTGTGATGTATCATCTTCTGTAATCCTGCCTGAGTACGAGAATCAGCCGTATCCTTCGCTAAAACAAACGGGTTTATGTCAGCTCCACAACAAAGCTATCTTACGCCTTCGCAAACCGGCACAGAACTGATTACCCGCGAATGGGTGTCAGAATCAACGGCAGGGTACACGCTGGTACAGCAGCAGCTCTCAAAACTTGAATGGGGCAGGCGGCCGGTTACCGAAGGCCAAGGCAGCAAATCAGATAAGGTGCTGCCGCTGAGCGCTTCTGTTGACGAGATGCTTGTCGCACTCAACAACGCCAAAGGCGCCCATATTCAGCTCAGCAGCGCTTCGGCCGGGCGGCAGTGGCGTGTTGGCGTAAGCGATGTGCTCGGCCTCACGCCTTTGCTGCTTCACCTTATCGGCAATTGCCGGGATAACGAGGAGCTGGCTTCTTCCCGCAACAGGCTTGCGTTCATCCTTCGGGAGGCCCTGGGTTGCGGGGCTTCACCCTTGCTGCTGCTCAACATGGTGAGCGATATGGCCGAAACCCTGCATCACATTGCCATACACCGTGCCATACAGGAAATGGACAGCGAACCGCCCTGCCCGTTTATGTTTATGGTGATGGGTTCGGAAGGCCGCAACGAGCAGACCCTCAAAACCGATCAGGATAACGCCATTGTTTTTGAGGGTGATGAGGAAGTGCATCAGCCGTATTTCCTGAAGCTGGGCGACAAAGTAAACCGCATGCTCGATGCCTTTGGCTTCGACTACTGCCGGGGCGAAATCATGGCGCGAAACCCGAAATGGTGCCGCAGCCTTGCTTCCTGGAAAGCGTATTTCACACGCTGGGTTAATACCCCTGATCCCATGGCCGTGATGCACACCACCATCTTTTTTGATTTTCGCTATGCCTACGGTGATGCCGGCATTGCCCTGGCGCTGCGTGAGCATCTCAATACCATCCTCAAAAAGCGCTCGGATGTGTTCTTTTATCAGCTGGCGCAGAACACCATCGGAAATGCCATTCCGCTGGGGTTTTTCGGAGGATTCAAGTACCCCTCCGGGGTCGGACTTGATATGAAGAAGGCCATGCTGCCGGCTGTAAATTATGCCCGCATTTTCGCCCTGAGGAATCAGGTATCGGAAACCAACACCATCCGCCGGCTTCGACTCATTGCCGGAACGGAATACCTCTCAGCCGAAGATGCAGGTTTGCTGATCAGGCACTACAGCGGACTCATGAAGGTCCGCCTCGAACATCACATCCATAGAATCATAGACCGAAACCGTAGCGCGGATAATTTCATTATTCCCGAAGAATACAGCCCTGAAATGCAGGCCTTCCTGAAAGAAGCCTTCAAAAAAATGAGGGACCTCCAAAAACGACTCGGATTTATTTACCGGACGGGATATTAGGGTTTCTGGTTTCTGGTTTGTAGATGCCTAAATAAGGTTGATGTTTTTAGTTGACATTAAGCATTTTTGGGTCGGTCCGCGGCCAAACCGCTAAAAGCTAAAAGCCAACCGCCGGCCGCCTGAATCAGAAAAGTTTGTAACCCCGGCTTGCTTTTATTCCTCTTTGAATAAAGAAAACCATGAACCGATTTTCCGGCGTGACGTATAAGCCGTTTATCGTCACCATATTTATTGAACACACTATTTGTCTAATTCCATGAAATTTATTTACATAAGTCTTGCGCTGCTCATGGCTGGCGCTTTTATGAACAGCGCTGCACAGGCGCAGTCATCTTTCGACCTCACTGCCGGCAATACGGGCATTTCAATCGGGGATTCGGAGGGCGTAAACGGTATCCGGCTGAATTTCAGGGATTCCCGGCTTCGTAAGGTGAACGGCCTCAATGCAACCATTTGGGTGCCCCGCGAAGAAAATTTGTACACGGGTACCATCAATGGTGTGGCATTGGGATTACCGGCTACGGGTTTTGAAAACCTGAACGGGGTCGGTTACAGCTGGCTGGCGCTTGTAAGTATGGGGAAAATCAGAGGGGTAACTTCCTCGGGTATTGCTACGGTTGCTTCCGAAAACTATGGCGTAGGCCTGGCAGGGGTTGCCAATGTTTCAGCGGAGGGCTCCGGCGGGGTTTTCGTGAGCGGCATTGCCAATGTTTCCGGTGGCAGCTTTTCGGGGATCAGTATCAGCGGACTTGCGAGCGTAACCGCTGATCATCAGCGCGGTATCAGTGCGGGAGGCTTCGCCGCTGTAAGCGGCGAAAGCGCCCGCGGGATTACCTTCGGCGGACTCGCAGCGGTGGTAGGCGAAGAAAAACGCGGCATCACGGTGGGCGGACTTGCCTCTGTTACCGGTGAGCAGCTGCGGGGGATTTCCGCCGGTGGGCTTGCCTCGGTTGCCGGCGGCGGATTTCGCGGTATTCAGGTTGGCGGACTTGCCGCTGTGAGCGGAGAAAACAGCCGCGGGATTCAGGCTTCGGGGCTTGCCTCCGTAACCGGCGGTGAAATGCGGGGTATTTCCGTATCCCTGCTTGCGGCAATTTCCGGGGAGGGCGGCCGCGGCATCATGGCTGCGCCCATTGTGGTGAGCGGCGGGCAATTCAGTGGTATTTCTGCTGCGGGCCTTGTTCAGGCTGGTGAAAGCTTCAGGGGGCTGAATGCTTCCGGTTTAATCACGGCAGGGGAAACCATCCGCGGCCTTCAGCTCAGCGGTTTCGGGATTGCAGGCAGGGATGTTTCGGGCATCAGCTTTGCCGGCGGATTTGTAGCCGCTGAAAACCTGCGCGGCGCATCGTTAAGCTCGGCCGTGCTGGCGCAGCAGCTTTCAGGCTTGCATGTGGCAAGCCTGTTCACCTACTTGCCTGATGAGGGGCGTCAGTACGGGCTTGTGCTCGCGCCGGTAAACTGGAACGACGGCATCCAAAGCGGCCTCACCATCGGGATTGTGAACTATGCCCAAAACCTGAGGGGACTGCAAATCGGCCTCATCAACATCGCTCAGGAAGGTGGTTTTGCACGTGTGTTTCCCTTCTTTAATTACGGCCGGTAAGGGTCAGCTCCATCGCAGGATACAGATATAAATAAAAAGCGCCCGAAGCTTTTCAGTGCTGCAAGCCTCAGCGGCATTCAGAACTGAAAACGCTCCGGGCGCCTTTTTTTTGCAGAACCGGCTTAGGGGAGCCTAAACATGTGCGGGCCGCCTGGCTTTACTCTTCGGACTGGTTGGCTGCGGAAACCGAATTTTCTTTTTCGGTGATATGGGACACTTTCTCAGAGATGAAAGAATTCAGGATGTCGAGCGCTACTTTGTTTTGCCCCCCGTGCGGGATGATGATATCTGCATACCGCTTGGAGGGTTCCACAAACTCAAGGTGCATGGGGCGCACAAACTGCTCGTACTGATTCAGCACGCTGTCCACACTCCGGCCGCGGTCGTTGATATCGCGCTTCAGCCTGCGGAGCAGGCGCAGGTCATCATCGGTATCCACAAAAATTTTGATGTTCATCAGCTCCCTAAGTTCGCGCTCGTAGAAAATGAGGATGCCGTCAACAAGGATGATGGGTTTTGGGGTGTAGGTGCTGTAGTTTTCGGAACGCACGTGATTCTTGAAATCATAAATCGGGCATTTGATACTGTAGCCGTTTAAAAGTGCGTTCACGTGCCGGATCATCAGTTCGGTTTCGAGGGCAGCGGGATGGTCATAATTCTGCTTTACACGCTGTTCAAAGGTGAGGTGCTTCAGATCCCGGTAATAGGAGTCGTGCTGCAGCAGTACGAGGTTTTCGCTGCCCACTGCGTTGATAATGTGGCTTACAACCGTTGTTTTACCTGAGCCGCTTCCTCCGGCTACACCGATTACAAAGGGTTTCATAGAAGGATTATTTTGAGGGTAAGGTTCAGATTCCGGCCTGACTGATCCGGCTGATTTTAAAGGAGTTGAATTATGATGATGTGACGGCTTAATTGGTTGGTACCTGCTGACCACGCTGACGGCGCTGAATGAGCTCTTTATAATCGCGGATGGCTCTGAAAATGGCCGAGGCCAGAATTGCCTGTCCGTATTCGCTGTTCATAAAGCGCTCTTCCTGCGGGTTTGAGATGAAGCCAAGCTCTACCAGCACTCCGGGCATGGAGGCTTCGAAAAGTACCTGAAGCCCAGCCTGCTTTACCCCGCGCGTGCGGCGCTGTGCCCGCTGCGAAAACTGCTGCTCGAGCAGCCCGGCGAAGGTTTCACTTTGCCGGATGTTGCCCGAATTCTGCATGATGTGGGTTAGCAGCATAAAATCGGTGAGCTCGTCCGGCCGCTCATCCTGATCTTCAAAGCGGGTCACGGCATTTTCTCGCCGCATTACTTCCAATGCCGACTGCGTTCTGCCCTGACCCAGAAAGTAAAATTCAGCACCGTTGGCCTGTCTGCCGGTATGCGCATTGGTGTGGATAGAAACAAAAAGGTGCCCGTTGTTGCGGTTGGCGATGCGCCCGCGTTCGGCAAGGCCTACGAAAGTATCATCATTACGGGTATAAATAACCCTAAGCTCTGGCATGTGCTCTTTGATGTATTCCCCGACTTTCAGTGCTACTGCAAGCACAATGTCTTTTTCGTAGGTACCGCTTGCCCCAATGGCACCGGGGTCGCGCCCGCCATGCCCGGCATCGAGCACGATGGTATCAAATACGATCCAGTTTACCAGTTCGCTTGCCGGTGACGGGCTGTTTTCCTCTGCGGGTACGGGAATCGGGTTTGGCACAAAAACGGTTTCTCCGCCGGAGGGCTCAGTCGCAGCAGGGCCGTTTGACTCAGGGTTCCAGTTTATTACATTGAAACCCTCGGTAAGGGCGGCTATTTCCCTCCCGGAAATTTCCGTCAGTCCGATGAGGGCGTGCCTGCGGTTCTGATCGATGTAGCTTTGAGCCAGAAACGAAGTTTCTGAATTCAGGGGGATATCGAAACCGAAGCCAAAATCGGTTTGCGTGCTGCGTACTTCACCGAAAGGCTCCGGTAGCTGAAGGTTCTCAGCTACCGATACAGGACTGCTGCTGTAAACGGCGAACTGTATAAGGTCCGGTTCCGGCTGAAACACGCGGAAGGAGTCCGGCCTCGACGTGAAGTGAAAGCGAATAACGTAACCGAGCCCGTCAGACCTGCGGGCCGCTGAGATACGGTCGAGGCGGTTCGTATCTGAAGCAGTGTAAGCGGAAGCGGAAGAGGGGGACAGGGCCGCGGTTTCAGTACTTACCGCAATTCCGGTAACAACCTGAGGAAGCAAAAGCAGTACAGTCAAAATAAACAGCAGCAAAGTTGATGACAGTTTTTGAAAGCGTAACATGCTTGTTGATGGAATTGCTGTTTATGAGAAAATGGGTAGTTGGAAACCTGTATAATAACGAAGGCTGAGTCGGTTTTTATTTATTAAAATAGGCAATGTTGATATTTATTCAGAACAAGAGCTCTACAGATTTTTTTTGGCTATATGCAGTAGCTGCACTCGCATTCCCTGGTTGTAAAATGCCTCAGACCAACGATTTGAATTCTTGTTCCGGTTTAAAGACTCAAAATCCGGAATGTGACTTTGCACCGGATATCTTTGAAGCAACCATCTTCTATGGATTTCCTCACCATAAGGCCCATACTTTTTTGATTCGGCCGGTTTCGATTTCACAATGCTTCCAACGATTGGTTGGAATAGCTAAACCTGCCAACACATAATGGCTTGTGTTTCCTGGAAGGTGCGGAGTACCTGACTCATCTAAGTAGCAAAAAAACATATCTCAAAAAAAAGCGACTGGTTTTGGAGGTTAAAAATCCCCATATGAGACGGTTGGCGTCTCATACCAGACGCATGTTTACATATAGAATTACCATATGCAATTAATAACATACATTAAATATGTTCAAATCAAAAGAGCTCCGTAATTGGCAGCGCTTCCTTAACTCAGACCCCGCCTGGAGCGATTTCCCGCAGTTTGCCGTCCACCAGTTTTACGGTGCGGTGGGGGAACTGCCGCACGAGGTCGTAGCTGTGGGTTACCATCAGTATGGCCATGCCCCGGTTGTTGATCTGCATCAGCAGCTCCATGATGCTGGCCGAAGCTTCCGGGTCGAGGTTACCGGTTGGTTCATCTGCCAGCATAATACGGGGCTCGTTGGCCAGCGCACGTGCGATTACGACACGCTGCTGCTCGCCGCCGGAGAGGTCGCCGGGCATGTTGTTATGTTTGTGGGAAAGCCCGACCATGGCCAGGCACTCCAGCACACGCTGTCGGATAAAGCTGCGCTTGTTGCCTGTAACTTCCAGTGCGAAGGCTACATTTTCATACACGCTGCGATCGGGCAGCAGCTGGAAGTCCTGAAATACGATGCCAAGCTTGCGCCGTAAAAACGGAATATCCCGCTCCCTGAGACGGGTTACGTGTTCGCCTGCTGCAAGCACATCCCCGAAGTCAGGCATCAGGTCGCGGTAAATGAGCCGCAGCAGCGAACTTTTACCCGAGCCGGTTGCACCAATCAGGTAGCAGAACTCGCCGTTGCCGAGCGAAAAATCAAGGTCTTCCAGTATGCTTTTTCCATCGAAACGTACGGTTACGTTCCGGAATTCAATTACGGGTTCCTGCGACACGCGAGCACCATGGTTACACGTTCAGTTTTAGCATGTGCCGGTTCGATCACGAAATCGTCGTAAGCGGCAAGCATTTCAAAATTGGATTTTGCCACAATAGCCTTCACCTCCT
This sequence comes from Balneolales bacterium, assembly GCA_020832405.1. Taxonomy (GTDB): domain Bacteria; phylum Bacteroidota; class Rhodothermia; order Balneolales; family Cyclonatronaceae; genus Cyclonatronum. The sequence goes on along the minus strand of JAFIET010000022.1, from coordinate 29,000 downwards.
GCAGGTCATAAATGCGTTGCCTGTGAACTTCCCGGTCGCGGCGCAGTGCCGTTATTTTATCGTCATCAAGTACTTCAATCTCAAACTCACTCACATGTACTTTCTGACTTGGTACATAATAGCTCACCCGTTCAAAACGGATACCGTCAGGGCTAACGCCGTCGGTATTGAGCTTGTCGTTCACATATTCGGAATGCTTCGGCGTAGTGAAATCAAAAATAAAAATGGAATCTTCATGCATCACCTTTTCCACATTAGCGAGCATCTTCAGAAAATCGGCTTCATTCATGATGTAGTTAACGCTGTCGAACAGCGAAAAGACAACATCATAGGTTTCATCAAGCTGAATATCGTAGAAATCAAGCTGTTTCCACTTAATCTGCATATTACGGAAGCGTGCTTTGCGCTCACCAATTTCGAGCATTTCGGCGCTCATATCGGTGGCGGTAATTTCGTAGCAGTCAAGCTCCTCGAGGTACATCGCAACTTTTCCGGTACCACAGGCAAGTTCAAGCAGGCTCACCGCATCCGGCCGCAATTCCTGAATGATCGCATCAACATAGTCGGCCCAGTCTTCGTAGTCCACATCTTTCATCAGGTCGTTGTAAACCGGCGCAAGAGAAGTGTAAATTCGGGCAGTTTTCTGGCTCATGTACGTTAATCTGTTTTTTTTACTGGGTAGGGAGTAGTTGTAGGTTCGTTTCTGCTGCGCAGGGCCGTGAGGGCTTTAGCGAGGGTGATGGCTTCTTTCACGGAGCCCGCATTTGCGATATTGCGGCCGGCAATGCCAAAAGCAGTACCATGATCAGGTGAAGTGCGGATAAAGGAAAGCCCTGCTGTAAAGTTGACGCCCGCATTAAACGCAATCGTTTTAAAGGCTACAAGCCCCTGATCGTGATACATGGCAAGCACGGCGTCAAATTGCTGATACGTTCGGTTGGCAAAAAATCCGTCAGCCGGAAACGGGCCGTCACAGTTGTGCCCCAGCTCTTGCAAACGGCTTATGGCAGGGGTTATCACTTCGATTTCTTCGCTGCCAATCACGCCGCCGTCGCCGGCATGCGGATTAAGACCTAAAACAGCAAGCTTGGGTTCGGCAATTCCGAAATCATTCTGAAGGCTTTTCAGGATGATGTGCGCCTTGCTGATAATCCGCTCCTGCGTGATGGCGGCACTTACAGCTTTTACCGGTATGTGCGTGGTAAGCGGAACGACCCTGAGATTGCCGGAAACCAGCATCATGGCAACCTCGGCGTTCCCGTCACGCTCAGCGAGGTACTCGGTATGCCCCGGAATGTGATGCCCGGCCAGGTTTACGGCCTCTTTGCTGATTGGTGCAGTAAGCATGGCAGCGGCCTTACCGCTCAGGCACAAATCCGTGGCGGTCGCGATGCAGGCCATGCTCAGCAGTCCGGAAGGCGCTGTGAGTTCACCAGGTTGCGGAATAAAACGGGAAAGCTCATCTGCCGGGTTGTAAACGTACACTTTGCCGGCTTCAAATGGGGCAGAAAGCGTTGTAACAGCGGTTAGTGACGGCCCGGCATAGGCGCATTTTTCCTGCCAGTACTGCCATGCCCTAAGGGGGCCGAGCAGCAGAAAAGGAGTATTCTCAGCCACTTCAGGATCCGTAAGGGCCTTCAGAACCGTTTCCGGACCAACGCCATTGAAGTCTCCGGGGGTAACGCAGATAGGAGGGAGGCTGTTCATCGTTCAGGCGGCTAAACGGCCTTTAAGTAACGGTTGAGGAGTATGATTCAGGGCGTGAACTGCGGCTTGCATGGAAACATATATAGGTTAACCCAGATTAACGGACTTCCGGTTAAGTGTGCGTAAAATGACATTGTGGTGCGTAATGTACGGCAGATAAGACTTGATTGTATTCTAAACCGGAAAGTTGAGCAATATTTGGTTCTGACGAACTTCATAAATGATAAATGAAGATTATCAATGTATCAAGCTGCATTTGCGAAAATAAAAAAAGGCAGGCTGCATAAAAAATATTTTTATGCAGCCTGCCTGTATCTTTTTTTCAAAGGTGGTTAAAGCCGGTTCGATCGCAGCAACCTGTATTCTCCGAAGCCGCTTGTTGCTTCAAAGATGAACTCGCGGTCGCTGTACTGCCAAACTTCTACAGCCGGACTTCCCGCAGGGAGCCTGCGGGTGATGCGGTCAGGTTCCCCAAACCGGATGAGGGTACGGCCCTGATCGCTGTCGTAACCCGGCTGATTCGGCGTGGTGAAGCGTTCAAAAGCAATATCAACCCTCCGGAAAAATTCAACCATCACGGGGTTATAGTCCGATTCCGGCTCCGGGTCGCGTGCCTGCCAGAAAGCACGGAAGTTTGCAATGCGCTGCTGCTCATTGCCACGCCTGAGCTCGCGGTGTGCGTCGCGGTCCATAATTATTTCCATTTTCCGAATCGCAACATCAATATTGAGCAGACTTGTGGGGATATCGAGCCATAAATTTCGGAAAAAGCGTTCTGCAACAAGCGTATCCCCGTCTTTCACCTGTATGATAAAGGAGGTGTTTTCGAATTTCCGGTTTGGTATGGTGATTTGTGCAAGGTAGGAAGCGGCGGCAGTACTGCCTGTTTCCGCTTCATCAACTTCGAGAAATGGTTGCGCGCCGCTTTGCTCGCTGATCTGCATGCGGCTGATGCGCCGGATAGTTTCAGGGGTGATTTCTGCTTCAAACACCTGTCGTATCACACTTGTGTCGCGTGTGGCTGCATCAACCTGATTTACGCGCAGGCTGTAGGTCCGTTCAGGATCGGGCAGCAGCAGCAGGGCGTCAAAATCCTGTGCGTAAAGTACGGAACGGCCGAAGTTAATCAGTCCGAAACGGTCAGATGAAGATTCCTCAGCAGGATATGCGAACCAAACGGGTGTACTCCCGGGCTCTGTAAAATCGGGTACGGTAAACATGCGCATGTTTCGGCGAAGCTGAAGGGGCCGGCCGTCGAGGGTGATGGAGGTTGCATAAGCATAACGGCCGGCGGGCAGCTGTGCAGAGAGGTTCGCATTCAGGAAGAGGTCGGCCCGGCTTGTTTTATCAAAACCGGAGGCCTGAGCCCGGCCCCGCCAGGTGAGGGTTTTGATAGCTGTACCTCTTCTGATGTCTTCTGGTTCGCGAACGCCCGTAGCGTCAAAAATCTGAATGCTGAGTTCTGCCGTAGCTTCAAAACGGTCGGCAGCGCCGCCGGAAACCTGCCTGAACCGAAGCACATCATATCCGAAACGGTAGTGAAGCCACACGTTTGGCTCTCCTTCATCTGCCTTAATGACCGTATGATCGATATAAAGCCCGGGTGCCCGGTTTTGTGAAGCAAGTTCGCGGTAGCTTACGTTGCGCTGGGCCAGCAGCTCCGGAGCGGAAATGAGCAGTATAAGTGCCCCAAGCAGGACGCTTTTTATGGGTGTAATCATAAGTTTAGATATCAGAGTAAGTAATCGGGCTACCAGGGGTAAAGGAATATTCAGTGTATCCGGCGACAGTCTTAAAATAACCTTTGTGAAATGACTTTTGCTATTGATTTAAGGCTCTTAGCCGGTCAGCTTGCAAACGCCCTGACCGCCGCAGTATTTTATTGAAGCTGCAAGGGGGCTGAATCCGGCCTATGCCTTCATACACTAACCCTAAAGCAGGAAAAATCATTTTGATAACGCACCGAATTAGGGATGAGCGGTTGCTGCTTCCAAAGTATTAAGACAGCAGTTTGTACCCGAATAGGTGCAGAGGCTTAACCGGCGGAAAAGCAAGGTACACATCCCCCTTTAAAAAAAGTCAAAAACAGCAGTAGTGACGGAAAAAGTCTTATTTTTGCGCGAGCTTGTTAAGTTTCTACTTCCATATTTAATTTTTCGACTGTTATGACCAATCAGCTTGAAGCCCATGAGGCTCAGATTGAAGCACTGCGCCTTACGGAGGCCAAAATCCGGATGGGCGGTGGCCCGAAACGCATTGAGAAAGAGCATTCCAAAGGAAAGATGACGGCCCGCGAGCGGGTCGCCGCTTTAATTGATGAGGGTTCCGAATTTCAGGAAATCGGCCTTTGGGCCGGTTACGGCATGTATGAGGAAGTCGGCGGATGTCCAGCAGCCGGCGTAATTACCGGGCTCGGCACGGTGTCGGGCAGGCTTTGCATGATCGTTGCCAACGATTCGACCGTGAAAGCCGGGGCCTGGTTCCCCATCACCTGTAAAAAAAACCTGCGTGCCCAGGAAATCGCGATGGAAAACCACCTGCCCCTGATTTACCTCGTTGATTCCGCCGGGGTTTATCTGCCTATGCAGGATGAAATTTTCCCCGATAAAGAGCATTTCGGGCGCATTTTCAGGAACAATGCGAAAATCAGCGCGATGGGCATTCCTCAGATTGCCGCCATTATGGGCTCTTGTGTAGCCGGCGGCGCGTATCTGCCCATCATGAGCGATGAAGCCCTGATTGTGGACGGCACCGGGAGCGTTTTCCTTGCGGGCAGTTTTCTGGTGAAAGCCGCTATCGGGGAAAACGTGGATAACGAAACCCTGGGCGGGGCTACAACGCACACGGAAATCAGCGGGGTGACCGATTACAAAATGCCGGACGACGCAACCTGCCTCGCAACCATCCGGGACCTCGTCGGGAAGCTCGGGCCGTTTAAAACAGCCGGGTTCAACCGGATTGAATCCGCTGCCCCGGCGGCAGAGGCTTCCGAAATGCTGAACCGCCTGCCGGTTGACCGCAGTAAACCGTACGATATGATGTCGGTTCTGGAATGCATCATCGATGCGGATTCCTTCACGGAATTCAAAAAAGGCTACGGACAAACCCTGATTACCGGCTATGCGCGCATCGACGGCTGGAGTGTGGGCATTGTGGCCAATCAGCGGAAAGTGGTGAAATCGAAAGCAGGGGAGATGCAGATCGGCGGGGTAATTTACTCCGACAGTGCCGACAAAGCCGCCCGTTTTATCATGAACTGTAATCAAAAGAAAATTCCGCTGCTTTTCCTGCATGATGTGACCGGCTTCATGGTCGGCAAGCGGAGTGAGCACGGGGGCATCATCAAAGACGGGGCCAAGATGGTGAACGCGGTGAGCAACTCAACGGTGCCGAAAATTACGGTAGTGGTGGGCAACAGTTACGGAGCCGGCAACTACGCGATGTGCGGCAAGGCCTACGATCCGCGCTTCATCTACGCCTGGCCGACGGCCAAGATCGCGGTAATGGGCGGCGCGCAGGCAGCCAAAACCCTGATGCAGATTGAGGTCTCGGCTCTGGAGCGCAGGGGTCAGCAGCTCAGTGATGAAGAAAAGGCTGAATTCCTGCAAAAAATTACGGAGCGGTATGAATCGCAGACAACGGTGCAGTACGCCGCGGCGCGCTTATGGGTCGATGAAATCATCCATCCCGAAGAAACCCGTCGCCGTATTTCGAAAGCGCTTGAAGCCGCCAATCACAATCCGGAAATCCCGGAGTTTAAAACCGGTGTGATTCAGACCTAAAGGCGGTTCATGCAGTATGAGAAGAGCCATAAAGCCGGAGCAGCAGCCGGGTTTATGGCTCCTGCTGTTTTTTGAGCTCAAATTCAACGGAATTAGATTTTTTGACGATATCCTTTATCATGTCGTCCAGCTCACAGGTGCTTTCAATCAGATAGTCGAAAAACCGGCTATATTCAGCGGGGGCAAGATTTTGTTCTGTTTTAAGCAGGTTGGCTATGCCTAACACCTTTGCAATGGGCTGCCGCACAAGGTGCGACTGTTCCCACGCAATTTGTCTGAGGGTCTCATTTTGCCGCAGAATCTTCTGCTCACTTTCTTTGAGCCGCGTGATATCAACCGCCATGCCTGTGTACCTTATAAGCTCCCCATGCTGATCGTAAACGGGATATTGCTTTGCACTCACCCACCTGATCTCACCATCCGGGCGGATAATTCTGTAGTCACAGCTGAAGTGTTTGTTTTCGGCGGAAACCGAAAGAGCCTCATAAAATAAAGGCAGGTCGTCAGGGTGAATCGCGTCCTGGTAAGCGTCGGGCTGATCATACAGGCTTTGGAGGCTTCTTCCCCAGATAGTTTCGTATGCTTTGTTGGCGTAAAGCATCTTGTTATTCTTTTCATTACGCAGCCAGATCAGTAGCGGGATGTTCTCAGCGATGTCCTGAAACTTTGCCTCACTTTCCTGTACTTTCATGAGAGCGTGCATCCGCTGGGTAATATCAATGCCGGTTGACTGATATTCGCTAATGTTGCCCTCATCATCAAAAAGGGCGATATCGGTCCATTCCTGATATACGATCTTCCCGTTAGGAAGCTGAGTCTGATGGATTTGGGTTTTTACCGGCTCTTTTCGGGAAAGCGAGCGAATATGCTGCAAGACCCCGGCATGTTCCTGTTCGGGAATAAAAGTAATAAACGGTTTACCAAGCAGTTCTTTTTCCGATACCCCGAAGGCGCGGCAGTAGGCGCTGTTAACATAGGTGAGCACTGTTTCTGCATTGTAGCGGCAAATCATTTCTCGTTGGGTGTTTAAAACAGAGCTCAGCTGCTGTTTTGTTGCCTTTAGGCTGGCTTCGAGGCTTTTCTGTTTGCTAAGGTCAACATGACAGCCTACTGCGCGAATGGGCTTATTGTCTTTGTCCCATTCAATAACCCTGCCAACACAAATTACCCAAACCGTACTGCCGTTTTTATGCCGGTAGCGCACTTCGTTATAAAAGGGTTTTTCACCTTTTGTATCAACATGTTTGCGAAAAGATTCCATGACCCGTGCCAGGTCTTCTTCAAAAATGAGCTTCTGCCAGGATTCAGGAATGTTTGCAATTTCATGATCTTCATACCCAAACATACGTTTGAAGCCCGGACTCATATATTCACAATTGTCTTTTAGGTTCCAATCCCAGTGTCCGGCGAGCAGATCATCAAAAACCTGCCTCATGCCCAACTCCTGATCCTGCATTTTTTTCCGAAGCTGGTGCAGGGCGGCATTTTCATGCGCGAGACAGATAATTTTCTCCGGAATGCCGGCTTCATTTTTCCAAATCCTGAAAGACCATTTTGTGTTTACAGCCTTCCCGCCCCTAAAGGGCATTTTGAGAGTAACTGAAACCGGTTTATCGGGATCAGAAAGCAGCTTTGCCATGGTCTGTGTAACGGCATTCTGGTCTTCAGGGTGAAGACTGCTGAAGGAGCGTTTGCTGGAATTACCGGGAGAGTGCGAATTGAAATCACGCTGGTAGGACTCATTCATGAAGACGAATCTGCCTTCAAGATCAGTGTGCACCTCATACACCTTATCAATTATCTTACGCTGCGCAAGCTGATCCCGTGCCTGCCTGAAAGTGTGTTCGCCGGAGACTTTCTCAGTAATGTCGGTAAAAATGGCGGCAAAGAAACCTTTCTGATTGGTGAAGGCCTTTACGCTGAACCATTTTTTGAGCTGCTCTACATATTGCTCTGTACTTTTGCTGAGTTGCTGTTCAGCAACTTCGGCATAAAATGAAACCCAGTCGAATGTCAGCTTTTCCAGCGGGAAAAGCTGACTGTGCCGCTTTCCCTGTATATCAGCTTTGCTCAGTCCCGTTTCAGCCTGAAAAGCATCATTCACCAATAAAAATTCAAAATCACAGGGTTTTCCGTTTTCATCATAAAGCATTTTGTGCCACGCAAAGGCAACGGGAGAATCAATCAGCAAGCTCTCGAAATCGGGATACATAAAACAAATTGAAATTCATATTTACCCATTAATAAAGATGAATATAAGTACCTATCGCCTAAATGTATGTGATTAAATTGCCCCATTCCACATTTCTTTGCACATAGCATATATTTTAAAAAAAAAGGCTGCTCCGAAAGTCGGAGCAGCCTTACATGTTTACCGGCCGGTAAAATGCGGCCGGCAGGTTTCAGTATATCGTTTACTGAAACTTAGCCGAGTTTAACGATAAGGTCGGCGGTTCTTGCAGAGTAACCGGCTTCGTTATCGTACCAGCCTACTACCTTCACGAGGGTTCCGTCAACTTTGGTAATTTCGGAATCGAAGATCACGGAGTGCGGGTTGCCAAGAATGTCGGTTGAAACAAGCGGCTCATCGGTGTACTCAAGAATACCTTTGAGCGGGCCATCAGCGGCAGCTTTGAAAGCGGCCAGTACCTCATCAAGCGTGGTTGCTTTTTTAACAACACAGGTGAAGTCGGTCATTGAGCCGTTGGCAACGGGAACGCGCACTGCGCCGCCGTCGAGCTTGCCTTTGAGGTGCGGAAGCACAAGGCCTACTGCTTTGGCAGCACCGGTTGTGGTAGGAACAATGTTTACGGCAGCAGCGCGGGCACGGCGCAGGTCTGAGTGCGGTGCATCTACAGTGCCCTGATCGCCGGTGTACGCATGGATGGTGGTCATGAAGCCTTTCTCTACGCCGAAGGCATCATCAAGAACTTTAACCATCGGCGCGAGGCAGTTGGTTGTACAGCTTGCGTTGGAATAAATATCGATTGATTTGTCGATTTCAGCATCATTCACGCCAAGTACAACGGTTTTAACATCGCCTTTGGCCGGAGCTGAAATAATGACTTTTTTGGCACCTGCTGTAAGGTGTTTGCCGGCAGCATCTTTGCTTGTGAAGAAACCGGTGCTTTCAACTACAGTGGTAACACCCAGCTCGCCCCATGCGAGATTCTCAGGGTTACGGTCGGCTTTAACTACAACTTTCTGACCGTTGATTACAAGAAAGCCGTCTTCAGCCTTAACTTCGCCGGGGAATTTGCCGTGCACTGAGTCGTACTTAAACAGGTGGGCCAGGGTTTTGGCATCGGTGAGGTCGTTTACAGCTACCAGTTCAACTTTGTCGCTGTAGTTGCTTAAAATGAAACGCGTTACCAGACGGCCGATTCGTCCAAAACCATTAATACCTACTTTAATTTTACTCATCTTATGTTTCTTTTTTTTGGGTTGGTTGTAAGTGTACCGCAACCGTGCTAAGGGTCGCACCGGGTTGCAGAATTAAAAATTTTATGACCGTAATGTACTATTTATACGTGTATTTATCAATAAAAACGAATATCAGTATGTGAATTTAGTTCAGGTATTTGATAATTCTTCATGAAACCGCTTTTATGGCTTTGCATTATTGCAATATACTCAGCCGGAACTATTTAGCACTTTCTGAACATATTATAGCGCAACAGCATAAGTGCTTCACAAAAGGTTTTATATTACCCTTTTAATCCACTACCTATACCCGAAAACGCGCGCTCAAACTAATATGATGGTTTCAGATTTTCGAACTCACAGCCCTTCAGTCAGTTTTACAAATGCTTCCGTTGCTGCAGTTTTGTTTGCAGCTGTTTTAATGCTTGCTTTCCCGTTTCGTGCTCAGGCTGAAAGACTCACTACAGATACGGCCCTGAGCGATACCCTTAAGGTAACGCTCGAAGATGTTCGCATCGAAGCCGCCCGCCTCACCGAAACCTCGGCTCAGGCGCCTTTTGCAGTTACGAGCTTCCGGATTTCAGAAGAACGCAGGCTGAGCGCTCCCGGGCTTGTGCTCACTGAGCCGCTCAGGGGCATTCCCGGCCTATGGGTGAACGACCGGAATAATTTTGCCGTAGGCGAGCGCATTTCAATCCGGGGGATGGGATGGCGGGCCGCATTCGGGGTTCGGGGTATTCATATTCTGATGGACGGCGTGCCCCTCACCATGCCCGACGGACAAAGCATCATGACGCTGATCGACCCTTCCTTCATTAAAGATGTAGAAGTGGTGCGCGGCCCGGTTTCTTCTTTTTGGGGAAATGCCGGCGGCGGCGCCCTGCTGATGTCAACCGCCAATTTTTCCCCCGAACCCCATGTAAGGGCGCGCGTATCTGCGGGAAGTTTCGGCTACAGCAAGCAGGATGTGGAAGCCGGCTTTAATGTTGGAGGCAACCGTTATCAGATTTACGGCTCGCGGCTGTGGCAGGATGGCTTCCGCGATCACAGCCGCTTTGAAGCCTGGCGCTTTGGCGGGCATGCTGATATCACCCTCGATGAGCGCTCGCGGCTGCGCCTCACCGCCGCCGTGCTTGAATCCCCTGCGAGCGACAACCCCGGCGCCCTCACCGCGACTGAAGCCGCCGAAACACCCGACCTCGCGGCCCCCAACAATCTGGCGCAAAACGCCCGCAAAATTACGCGTCACGGTCAGTTTGGCGCGCGCTACCGCCTGCTGCTCGATCAGGGAGATCTCGAAGTTCAGACCTGGGGCCTGGCCCGCAAGCTGCAGAATCCGCTGGCTTTTGCCTGGATTCAGGTTGACCGCCTCGCCGGCGGACTCCGGTCCACGCTTCAGCAGGAGTATCAGGATTTCAGCTTCGGCGTCGGTTTTGATGCGGCCATACAGAGCGACAGCCGCCGCAACTGGGTGAATGAAGCCCGGAACGGCGGCGATCAGGGCCCGCTTACGCTGGATCAGCAGGAGGATGTGTACAGCCTTGCCGCTTTTTCGCGGGTGAAAATTCCCTTCGGTAACTTTGCGTTTTCCGCCGGTCTGCGGGCTGACTGGTTCGACTTTCGCAATAGCGACCGGTTCCGGCAGGGTGGGGAAGATACTTCCGGCAGCCGCAGTTTTGGCGCCCTTAGCCCGATGGCGGGCATCAGCTATCAGAGCGGCGACTGGTTCACCTACCTCAACTTCACCACCGGTTTCGAAACCCCGACAACAACCGAGCTGGTGAACCGCCCGGATATGACCGGCGGATTCAACCCCGACCTTCGCCCTGAGCGTACCATCGGGCTTGAGCTCGGTACCCGCAGCACACTTTCCCAGCTGAACCTCACCCTCGATGCTGCCGTGTTTACCATGTATGTTGATGATGTGCTGCAGCAGTTTGTGGCTGAAAACGACCGAAGCTATTTCCGCAATGTCGGCGCGACCCGTCACAACGGTTTCGAGCTCTTTGCCGAATGGATGCCGGTCAGGATGTTCACCCTGCAGGCTGGCTATAGCTTCAGCGACCTCACTTTCGACAGCGATGAGCTCGTGCAGGCAGGAGAAGGACTCAAAGGGAATCAGCTGCCGGGCATCCCGAAGCACCGCATCAGCGGCTATGCGGAGGTGCGGCCCGGTTCGCTGCAACTGCGCCTTGAGGGCGACTACAGCGCGAGCTACTACGTGAACAGCATCAACACCGCCAAAAACGATGCTTACACCGTGTTTAATCTCAATGCTTCCTGGATTTCGCTTCCGATAGGCGATCACACCCGCATCACCCCCTTCCTGCAAATTAACAACATCTTCGATGAGCGCTACAACGGCTCGGTTATCATCAACGGTTTCGGCGGCCGTTTCTACGAGCCCTCCCCCGGACGCAACTGGCAGGCAGGGATTAATGTGCGTTTCAGCTAACCCGCTTAAAGCGCAATCTGCCCTTCGCTGCGATTCTGGCCCTGCCGTAAATCGCAGCGCCTGATCTCATTCTTTGCATCAAAAGTGCTGTTTCCACGTCCCGGTTCGGGCGTTCTTCTCCGGATTCCCGCATCCGGGTCTCACGAGCTTTACGTTTAGTTTTTGGGAGAACTCCGTGCACATCACTGGCTTTTGGTGCCAGCTTCTGACACCCCAATTCGGCGGAGAACACCTTGCTTTTTTTTGGGCGACAGTATTTTGGCAGCAGACTATCTGCAAAAATAAAAATCACCCGCTCCTTACAAAATTGCAAGCAGTCAGGGCGGGTTCATAGCGAAACATGCGTTTTTCTGTACCGGAAAAATGTAGAGTTGCTCAGACAGATTCCGGACGGCAGTTATCTGTTAAATTTGGCGCACCTTTTCGTGAAACAGGCAAAAAGCAAGGGCTTTTCCGTAGGATTAGGGTGTCAGAAGCTGGCACTGCAGACAGTGATGCGCACGGAGTTCACCCCAAAAAAATGCAATACGACCGGTACTACCGGAGAATCGCAGAAAAAGGCGTGATAAAACGCCTTTTTTTGCTAAAATGCTGAGCCGCTGCTTTCAGGCTTTAGAGCTCCTTGATCGACCTCACGAGGTCTTCGAGGGTACCTTTGGCGTCGCCGAAGTACATGTAGGTGTTTTCGTTGTAGAAGAGGTCGTTTTCGATGCCGGCGTAGCCGGTGTTCATGCTGCGCTTGAATACGACGACCTGTTTGGCTTCATCAACGTTCAGGATGGGCATGCCGTAGATCGGGCTGCCGGGGTTGGTTTTGGCCTGCGGGTTCACCACGTCGTTTGCGCCGATTACGAGTACCACATCGGTGCGGAAGAATTCATCGTTGATTTCCTCCATGTCAAACAGCTGCGAGTAGGGCACGTTAGCCTCGGCAAGCAGCACATTCATGTGGCCCGGCATGCGGCCTGCCACTGGATGGATGCCGTAGCGGACATCCACGCCTTTTTTCTGAAGCAGGTCGGCGACCTCGCGGATTACGTGCTGCGCCTGCGCAACGGCGAGGCCGTAGCCGGGCACAACTACCACGCGCTTGGCGTAGGCGGTCATCACGGCCACATCGGTGGACTGCACTTCGCGGATGGATTTATCGCCGGTATCGGCGCCCGCGCCGGCTGTACCTGAGCCGCCGAATTTGGCGAAGAGTACGCTCGTAAGTTTGCGGTTCATGGACTTGCACATGATGTCGGTGAGGATGAGTCCCGCTGCCCCGACCAGCGCCCCGCTCACAATCAGCAGGTTGTTGTCGATCACAAATCCGGCGAAAGATGCGGCAATGCCCGAGAGCGAATTCAGCAGGGAAATCACAACCGGCATATCTGCACCGCCGATACGGATCACAAAAAGCACCCCAAGCACGATAGAAATACCGCTGATCAGCAGAACCGGCGCCACTTCCAGCGGCTGAGCGAGCAGCCATCCGATGCCGAAAAGGGCGACGAGAAGCAGCACCTGATTCAGCGCATTCTGTAACGGAAACAGGATGGCGTTGCCTTTAATGAGGCCGTTGAGCTTGGCGAAGGCCACAAGGCTTCCGGTAAAGGTCACCGCGCCGATGAGCACGCTCAGGCCCATAATCAGCAGATCGGCAGCAGGCAGGGCAGCCTCGGTTACGCGGAACCAGGCCCCGAGGGCAACCAGCGCTGAGGCAATACCGCCGAATCCGTTGAAGACGGCAACAAGCTCCGGCATTTTGGTCATCTCTACTTTTTTAGCCGCCGCTGCACCCAGCAGCGAGCCTACAATTACGCCGGCAAGAATGTATTCGAAGGCAATAATTTCGCGGTCGAGCAGGGTCACAATCACCCCGAGAAACATTCCGAGCGAAGCCAGCTGATTCCCCGAGCGGGCCGTTGCCGGCGAGCTGAGGCGCTTCAGCCCGAGAATAAACAGCACGATAGCAGCCAGATAGGCAAGCTCAACAAAATTCGGGAGGAAGCTGTACCAGGATTCAGGGATAAAGGTCTCCATCAGGCTTCATCCTCCTTCTTTTTCTTGAACATTTCGAGCATGCGGTCGGTCACCATAAATCCGCCCACCACATTAATGGTTGCGAAAACGATGGCCAGGAAACCGATGATGGTTGCCGTAGTGCCCGAGCCGGAGCCTGCAATGGCGAGCGCCCCTACAAGGGTGATGCCGGAGATGGCGTTGGCCCCGCTCATCAGCGGGGTGTGCAGGGTTGTCGGTACTTTTGAGATGACCTCAAACCCCACGAAACAGGCCAGCACAAAAATGAAAAGGTTGAAAATCAGAGATTCCATATCGGAAAGTAAGGGTGTTAGAATGTCAGGTAACTCAGGAAGCGCTCAGGCCAAGCTGCGAGCGCACGAAGGGGCTCACGACCTCACCCTGATGGGTAACGGTGCTGCCTTTTACCACTTCGTCTTCGAAATCCAGGCTGAGGGCGCCGTCTTTTACAACGAGCTCCAGCAGGTTGTTCAGGTTCCGGGCGTACAGCTGACTCGCATGCAGCGGCAGGGCAGCGGTGATGTTGGTAGGCCCGAATATGCGCACGTTGTGGATTTCGGTCATTTGGTCGGCCTGTGTAAGCTCACAGTTGCCGCCCTGCTCAGCGGCAAGGTCCACAATCACGGAGCCGGGCTTCATGCCCTCAACAGCGGATGCCCGGATGAGCAGCGGCGCTTTTTTACCGGGGATGAGTGCGGTGCTGATCACGATGTCGGACTGCTTTACGCGCTCCTGAATGGCTTCTTCCTGCAGTTTTTTGCTTGCTTCGGATAGCTCTTTGGCGTATCCGCCGGCGGTCTCGGCCTGCTGATCTTCCTCAGCAAGGGGCACGTCAACAAATGTTGCGCCGAGGCTTTCGACCTGCTCTTTTACTGAGGCCCGCACGTCAAAGGCCTCAACGACTGCGCCGAGGCGTTTGGCCGTAGCAATGGCCTGAAGGCCGGCAACTCCGGCGCCTAACACGAGCACCTTGGCGGGCGCGATGGTGCCGGCGGCGGTCATCATCATGGGCATGTATTTGGCCAGCGCGTCGGCGGCGATCAGCACGGCCTTGTAGCCGGCAATGGAGCTCATAGAGGATAGCGCATCCATTTTCTGTGCGCGGGAGATACGGGGCACGGATTCCATGCCGAGCGCGGTGATCTCTGCTTTGAGGAGGGCGTCAACAAGCTCGCGGTTCTGCGCGGGCCACAGGAATCCGCCGAAAAGGCTGCCGGGCTTCATCTTTGCAAGCTCGGCATCGGTGGGGCGGTTTACTTTCAGGATGATGTCGGCTCCGGTAACGGCATCATCTGTAATCACGCATCCGGCCTCTTTGTAGGCTTCATCCGTGAAGAATGAGGCGAGTCCGGCATTTTTTTCGACCCGCACTTCCAGTCCTTTGCTGACCCATTTGGCAGCCGTTTCCGGATTAAAGGCTACCCTTGTTTCACCGGGTCTTGTTTCTTTCACAATTCCGATAATCACGATAAGTGTCTGAACTCCTTTTAGCTTTAAAAAATAAAGCGATTTATTGGTGAGGTTAATTCACTGCTAATTTTCCCAAAAACTCTCAAACACCGTTTCAGTACAAAGCGGTTCAAATCAATCCAAAAATACCATTTTATTTGGGAAATACAGAACCCGCCCCGCCCCGTAGTTTTATAAATGCCTGAATATCAACAAATTAGTATTTGGATAGCATAAATCGAAGCGCTTTTAAAGCGGCTGGCTGCAGGAATGATGAGGAGCGAACCGGAGGCCGGCATGAGACGGCGTAAATCCGGCAAAAGACATCTGCTGAACCATTCAGCCGAATTTGGTTGTTGTAACAGCTAATTCAGTCTTGCAGAATCCATTATTCATCATAATTAAGAGAACCATTTATGAGTACCAAAATGAAAGCAGCCTATTACGAGGCATTCGGAAGTCCGGAAGAAAAACCTGTCAAAGTGGGAGAATTGCCCAAACCTTCGGCAGGGGAAGGGGAAGTGCTGATCAGGGTGAAGGGCGCCGGGGTGAACCCCGTTGACGCTTACACGGTGCGGGGGATGCTGAAAGATGCGTTTCCCTGTAAGTTCCCGCTTATCCCCGGCTGGGATGTAGCCGGTGTGGTTGAAGAAACGGGACATGCGGCCCGCCGCTTCAAAAAGGGGGATGCCGTGTTCGCCTATGCGCGACGCCCCGAAATTCAGCACGGCACTTTTGCGGAATACATCAGCCTCTCCGAAGCGTATGTCGCTGCGGCGCCGGCCTCAGTGAGCATTGAGGAAGCCGCAGGCATTCCGCTTGTGGGACTCACAGCCTGGCAGTCGCTTTTTGATGCCGGTAAACTCGAAGCTGGTCAGACGGTACTTATTATCGGCGCCTCAGGCGGGGTTGGGTCGGTAGCCATTCAGCTGGCCAAAAATGCCGGCGCGAAGGTGATTGCCGTGGCAAGCAGCGCCAACCATGCTTTCATGCAGGAGCTTGGCGCGGATGCCTGCATCGACTACCATACCGCTGATATTGCCGTTGATATCGAAAAAGCAGCGGGCGGCCCCCTCGATCTGATTTACGACTGCTCGCGCGGGGATGTGCTCACAAAAACGCATCAGCTGCTGAAGCAGGGCGGATATCTCGTTTCCATAACCAACAGCAAGCCGGAGCGCCGGGATGATGTGAAGTTTCAGTACGTTTTCGTGGAGCCCAACGCCCCGCAGCTCGAAGAACTCGCCCGACTTACCGATGCCGGGAAGCTGAAAATCCACGTTTCCAAAACCTACCCGCTCAACGAGGCTGCTGATGCCCTGCAGCAGATCGAAACCCTGCACACCAAAGGTAAAATCGTAATCAGAATGTGATCTGTAGCCGTGACCCGAAATCCTGAAGTTTGGGTTGCCTTTTCGTGTTATTGAGTTTGAACCCTCACACCGCACTGCAAAGCCCGGAGACGTATTTTTACGTCTTCGGTTTTTCACAGCCCCGCATTAACTTCTTATGCCCGGTCATAGCATTCTGATTTGAAGCCCGGTGCGAGCAACTTTCTGATCATACATTCGGAATGCGGGCCTTCTGTAAAGGATTTCTGTCAGGTAAAATGAACCTGACAGGAATCCTTTTTTTTGATCAGTCCTTCCGGATCGTTTTGCCTTTCGGGGCGCCCTCGCGTATGGCGAGCTGTCCGCAGCCGGCGTCGATATCGTCGCCGCGGCTGCGTCGCACGGTCGCCCTAACATGCTGATCGCGCAGGGCGCGCATGAACGCATCGAGGCGCTCTTCACGCGCACGCAGCAGCTCCACACCGGCCACATTATTATACATGATGATATTGATCTTGCTCGGCGCCCATTTCGAGATGCGCGCAAGCCGCTTCGCGTCCTCAGCCGTGTCGTTGAACTGATCGAAGAGCAGGTACTCATAGGTTACCGGCATCTCCGTTTTCTGATGATAATACTGCACCGCATCTTTGAGGGCCTTCAGGTTGAGGGAGCTGTTGATGGGCATAATTTTATCCCGCTTTTCATCGCTTGCCGCGTGCAGGGAAATCGCAAGCCTGAACGGCTGCTGCTCGTCAGCGAGCTTCTGAATCTGCTTGGTGAGCCCAACCGTTGATACGGTGATACGTTTCGGCGACAGCCCCAGGCTTTTTTCGTCGCAGATAATCGCGGCCGATTCGGTAACCGCGCTGTAGTTGTGCAGCGGCTCGCCCATCCCCATATACACGATGTTGGTGATGCCCTTCCCGTAGGTTTCCTCCGAAACGGTATTGATTTTCACAACCTGATCCACAATTTCCCCCGGACTCAGGTTTCGGAGGAGGCCCATTTTGCCGGTTGCGCAGAACGAGCAGCCGAACACGCAGCCGACCTGTGAGCTCACGCAGACCGTGAGCCGTTTTGCCGAGCCGTCGTCTTCGAAATCGGGGATCAGCACGGCTTCGACCTTATGCCCGTCGGCAAGTCGGAACAGAAACTTGATGGTGCCGTCGGCCGAGCGCTGCTGTGAAGCCGGATCAATGGTGCCGACTAAGGCCGTTTCGGTAAGCTCATCCCGCAGCGTTTTGGGCAGGTTGGTCATCTCGTGGAAATCGCGCACATCTTTCTGATACATCCACTGAAAGAGCTGATCGGCGCGGAACCGCTTCAGGCCGCGTTCACGGCAGAAATCGGACAGCTGAGCCCGGCTGAGGGTTTTCAGATTGGTTTTGAGGGCCGGAAGTTCATCCGTTGCCGTGGCAGGAGAGAGGGGAGTTTCGGAAATTTTCATAGCGCTTAAGATACAAAAAAGGAGGGAGATGCGGGGTACCAAAGCCGGACTTCCTTCTGCCCTCAAACGCAGCTCAAAGGCAAGGGACACATCACCCTGAATCAAAATGAGAAATATTTCTCATTATTTGTTGAATATGAGAAATTTATTTCTTTATTTCAGGATGTCATCATCCTAACACGACTTAACACCAACCAATCTGACGGAACCATTCTATGAAACATCTGATACAAACTGCCGTGCTTGCTGTATTCGGGTTCACGCTGATGCTGGCTGATATAGCCGAAGCGCAGTTCTTCCCGCACAACGACTCTACTTTCGCTTTTGTAACAACCACCAACGCTTTCGGGCGCATCCAAACCTACGACGGCGGCGACGGCCGCTGGGATTCCTTCGACGATAAAGTGATAGACCGCTTTTATCAGATGGTCGGTTTTAACAGCAATTATGTGTGGAACCCAAACGACGATCCGGATATCAACCTCATCGATACGGTGTACTATGCCGGTGAAGGCGACGTGATGTATTTCCGCGAGCTGCTCATGGATAATTCCTTCCGCAGCAATCCGCCTTTCGACATTGAAGTGCACACCCTCGTGCGCCTATTTAAAGATGAAGTCTATGGCCTTGCCCGGCTTGGCGTTGTGCGTCAGGCGGAGAATGAGTTTAAGCTCACAGCCCTGCTGCGCGCCAAGATTTTTGAAGAATGGGGTGGCGAAACGCTGGAGTGGGATGCTGCCTCGGAGCGTCTGTACATTTTCAATAACAATGCAGCCATTGGCATTCAGGCACTTACCGCCGATCCGGTTGGAGTGGTACTGATGGATTTCGACGAGTACGACAGTACCGATCCGGCGCGCGACAACGCCCGTGACTTCGCCCGATGGGATATCATGGTTGAAGAAGACTTCCCGACAAGCTCCATCACAGCAGGACCCGACGGCGGCTGGGCATTCATGAATTTTGGGGACGTTTCCAACATCGCGACCGGCGATACCGCCTACGTCTGGATTGCCTTCACGCACGGTCCGGATCTTGATGATGTTGACGACCGCCTCGATGCAGCTATTGCAAAAGCCGAAGACCTCGGCATTATCGGCGATCCCGTTTCCGTTGGTCCTGAAGGCCCCGACGCTCCGGTGCGTATCGCCCTTGAGCAGAATTACCCGAACCCCTTCAACCCGACGACTAACATCCGCTTCGCGTTGGAAGAAGCCGGCCATGCAAGCCTCACGGTTTATGACATGCTCGGGCGTCAGGTTGCCGTGCTCGTAAATGAGCGGCTCAGCGCCGGCACGCACACCTTCGGTTTCGATGCTGCTAACCTCTCCTCCGGGGTGTACCTGTACCGCCTGCAGGCAGGCGGTCAGACCATGACCCGCAGCATGACCCTCATGAAGTAACACCCGTACCCTGATCAGTTCGTTGATTTACAAAATGATTGATTGATCGAATACTACCGCGCCGCCGGTTGAATGCTGTCCGGCGGCGCGATTTTTTTTCTGATGCGCGGGAGTTTTTTTAGGATGACAGCATCCCAAACCTTCCGGCACCTGCCGCGACCCGTTACGGCCCGGTTGCGCTGTTTAGATCTGTATGATTTGACCTGATTCCCACCATCAATGCCCATGAAACGCATTCTTTTTCTGAGCCTTTTCCTGTTGCTGTGTGCCGCAACAGAAACGGCCTTCGCCGACAAAATTGCCGGCCGGATCACCGACGCCCGGACCGGGGAGGAGCTGATCGGCGCCAATGTTTTCATCATCGAAACCGCGCAGGGTGCCTCAACGAACCTGCAGGGCGAGTACATTATTCTGAATGTGCGACCCGGCACCTATACCCTGCGGGTGACCTACATCGGGTATCAGACCCAGATTATTCAGGAAGTAGTGGTTCGTACCGATCTCACCACTACAATTAATATTGCGATGGATCCTGACGGCGGCATAGCGGGGGAAGAAGTTGTGGTAATAGCCGAGCAGCCGCTCATCCGAAAGGATGAAACCGCGACCCGGCAGTCCGTCTCCGGCGATCAGATCAAGAACCTGCCCGTTCAGAATTTTTCGGATGTCGTTGCACTGCAAAGCGGCGTCGTTTCTGCAGGCCGACGGTCGTTCAACATCCGCGGGGGGCGCTCGAATGAAGTCGCCTTCATGATCGACGGCGTGATGGTGCGCGACCCGGTCAGTGGTTCCGTAGCCACCAACCTCGGCAACGATATCATCGAAGAGCTTACCCTGCTTTCCGGCACCTTCAATGCCGAGTACGGCAATGCGATGTCGGGCGTCATCAACATCACAACCCGCGAAGGCGGCAACACCTACCGCGGACTCGCCGAGGTAAATCAGAGTTTCGGCTTCATCAACGAGCAGTCCGATTCGCTGTTCGGCCGTCCGGCGAGCAACCTTTACAGCTTCCGCCTCGACGGACCCATCATCCGCGACCGCCTTTCCTTTCTGATTTCCGCCGAGCGCTACGACGAAACGCCCTTCACGCCCTTCGGGTACGACAACGGCTACAACGCTTTCGGCAAGCTCACCTGGCGCCCCATACCCGGTACCAAGCTCAACTTTTCCGGCCGCTATTCGCAGGAAAACTGGCAGACCTACAATCACGCCTATAAATACATCCCCGACAGCTGGAATATTCAGGAATCGGAAAGTTTTCAGGGCATGGTGCAGCTCACGCAGGCGCTCGGCAGCCGGATGGCACTGAACGCCACGCTCAGCTATTTCCGGCAGGATTATTTCCGCGGGCTGAGCAAACCCATCGAAGATTATCAGCAATCCGTAACTTTCCGTAACCCTACATTTGTCGGCGAATTTTACAGCTCAGCCGATCCCACCTCCCGTGAGGAAACCACAACGAGCACCGTCAACTTCCGCACGGACCTCATCTGGGCGCCCAACAACACGCACGAAATTAAGGCCGGGCTTCAGTTTCAGCAGTTTAACATCGACTGGTTCGAAATCATCAACATTCAGGCCGTGCAGCCCTACATCACGGATGTAAGCGGACAGCGGCCGTACGAGGGCGCGGTCTTCATTCAGGATAAAATCGAGCAGGATAACTTCGTGCTCAACATCGGCCTTCGCTTCGATTTCGCGAATCAGCGGAGCAACTTCCGGGCCGATCCGCTGCGGCCGGAGTCGGAGGTCAGCTCAAGCCCCATCTATCAGCTGAGCCCCCGCATCGGTATTTCGCATCCGATTTCGGCCAGCTCCATCCTGCGTTTCAGCTACGGCCGCTTTTTCCAGAACCCGGATTACCGCTTCATTTTCGAGAACAACTTCTATGAATTCGGCACGCGGGAGCCGCTTTTCGGCTCACCCGACCTCGATGCGCAGCGCACAACCGCCTACGAGTTCGGCCTCATTCATCAGTTTTCGGAGCGCGCGGCGGTCACCCTATCGGCCTATTATAAAGATATCCGCGGCCTGATCGGCACCGAGTACGTGGCACAGGGGCAGCTCGTGAACGGGCGACCGGCCTTCACTTCGTACTCCTTTTTTGTGAACGAGGCCTACGCCAACGTCCGCGGTTTCGAGCTCAGCGCCGACCTTCGCCTCACCCGCAACCTCGACGTGCTCGGCTCCTACACCTACTCGATCGCCAAGGGCAGCGCAAGTTCCGAGCTTGAGGGCTTCCCGCGCCGCATCCCCGATACGCGCCTGTATTTCCTGAACTTCGATCAGCGGCACCTCTTCAATGTGCGCGCCAATCTCGAATTCAGCGAAAACGACGGCCCGCAGCTCTTCAATCTGCGCCCGCTGGCCAACACCATTATCGGGCTCGTTATCAGCGGTGCATCCGGCTTCCCGTACACGCCAACCGGCCGCGACATCGGCTTTGTGGAGCGTAACAGCGAGCGTCAGCCCTTCACCTACAACATCGACCTTTTTGCCAGCCGCAGCTTCCGGATTTCCGGGTCGCAGCAGGTCGCGGTCTTCGCGAACGTCACCAATCTCACGAACCGCCGCAACGTGCGCAACGTGTACACCGATACCGGCCGGCCCGATGAGTTCACGCTGCGTCCGCAGTCAGAGGAGTGGATCCTGAACCCGAACAACTGGTATCCGCCCCGCACCACGAATTTTGGCATCCGCTACACCTTTTAAGCAAGCTTATGAAATCATTTAATTTAAGATTTGTGATGTACAAGGGTGATGTGTCCCGTGCCCTGAACCCGTTTTCCGGTCTGGCCCGCTTTTTGGGGTTTAGGGGGATGACGGCTTTCGTGCTGGTTCTGGCCGCCGTGCTCGTAACCGGGCCGCAGCCGGCACTGGCGCAGGTACAGCAGAGCGCTTCGGATGCGCGCGCTGAGGCCAAAAATCCGGGCGGCAGCGGAAGTGCTTCCGGCACGGATGCCGGTTTGCAGGGCATTCAGGACCGCGGCTTCACCACGCACAACCGGAGCAACATTGGCATGTTTATCGAAAACCGCGGCAAGCTGTACGCCCGATCAAGCGCCATCGGCGTTTCGGGCGAGTACCCCATCAATTCCGAGCAGGAGTACATCTATCAGCTCAACCCCGTCGTGCTGTTTCCGGGTAACGTGATTCAGGGCCGTAACACGGCCAACGAAGAATGGGAGGCCGAATTCGGCTTCAACAATCCGGAAAGCGTCCGGGTCGCGACCTCAACCGATCCCACCACCTGGCCGTCACGCGGCTGGCCGGTTCAGGATGCCGACGGCAACCCCATCATCATCTCCGATCAGGACACTTTCGCCGCCTACAACGACAGCCTCAACCGCGAGCAGATTCTGAATATCAGCGTGTATCAGACCGGCTACTCCTTCTCATCGCCGCTGATCCGCGATGCCGTGATTTTCACCTTCGATGTGGTGAATCACAGCAACAACACCTACGAGGATATGTACTTCGGCATGTACAGCGATTTCGATATCGGCAACCGCGCCGGAACCGACTACGCCGGTTACCTCAACGACCGCATGGGCCTGGATGAGGACCTCGATTTCTTCTATTACTTCGATAACGGCTTCTCACCGGACTGGGGCGGCCCGACCGGGCATTTTGGCCTCACCTGGGTTTCGACACCCGAGGTAAACGGTCAGCGCCTCGGCATGACCGACCTGCACTACAACCTCTGGCAGGATACCCCGCTGCTCGACGAAAACCCGGACTGGTTTTACGGCGTGTACACTTCCAACTACGACATGGTGCCCGAAGCCCTCTGGCCGCAGTTTTTCCATCCGGTTGAGCCGGGGCGCCGCATTTCTGACGTCAGCCTGATCCCCAATACGGGCATGGATCTGGTAAACAATTCTGCCTCCGGGCCATACACCATCGCGCCGGGCGACACCCTCAGCTTTGTGATCGCCGTTGTTGCCGGGCCCGATTATGCCGGCATCCGCCAAACGGTCGAAAACGTGCATCAGTCATTTGCCAACAACTGGCTGCTGCCCTCGCCGCCGCCGCGCCCTGAGCTGCGCGCGTACGCCGATCAGAATTCCGTGACCCTCGCCTGGGACAACCGCTCCGAAACCGCGCCCGATCCGTTCACCGGAGAGTTCGATTTTCAGGGCTACCGGCTATACCGCTCCATCAATCAGGGGCGCACCTGGGATCAGATCGACCGCAACCGAAACCCGAACGTGGGTCCCGATCCGGTCCCCATTGCGGTGTTCGACAAGGATGATGAAAACGGCATCCAATATTCTTTTGTGGATGATACCGTGCGGGAAGGCTTCACTTACTGGTACAGTTTGGTTGCCTACGACCGCGGCCTGCCTGATCTGGGCTCGCTTGCAACGCCCATTGGCAGCAACGAAGACGAAATCAACATCGCGGTCGTAACTCCGCGCACCATTGCCGGCGACTGGCTCGGCTCGCAGGTCCGCCTTGCCGACCATGTGCAGGGCGCCTCAACCGATTCGGTTTTCCTCCGCATCCTCAACCCCCTCGATCTGGATTTCGGCGAGTACGACATCACCTTTGGCCGCATGGGTCAGCCGGAAACGACCATCCTCACGCAGGTCATTTCGGAGCCGCTTGATCCGGCGCTCACCCCGCCGACCACGTTTACCGTAACCTGGAATTCTCCGGACATCTTCTCGGTGCGCAACGACGCAGCCGGGCGGAACCGCATCCGGAATGAGGCCTACGTGCCGGGTCAGCGCTACGAAATCGAGGAGGATCACATCGCCTTCACCTTTGTGGAAGGCTCCGACGACCCCGAGCTGCGGCCGCAGTCCGGCGACGTGCTCCGCATCATCCCCGCGCTGGAAGTCCGCAGCCGCAACAGCGGCGAAGTTGTGCTGCCGATGCGGCCCTACCTGCGCGACCGCGAGTTCATCACAAGCGATGGGGTTGGCATCACCCTGCGGCACAATCCGTTTCAGATTACGCGCTCCTCAAGCCGGCTCTCCGTGCAGATTGCGGATGCAAGCTTCGGCGCGCTCATCAGCGACACCAACCTGGGCGAAATCCGGGCCATTGAGGCAGACAGCATCGAGGTGCGCATCACCCGGCAAAGCAACAATCAGCAGAGCACCTTCCGAATTGCCAACGGCGGACTCATCGAGCTGGCGCGCTTCAGCTTCACCCTCACCCTTGATCTTGACGGCATTCAGCCGCAGAGTCTGGTCGGGGCGACTTTCAGCATCACCACAACACCGGTGCGTTTCCCGACCGAAAACGACATCTACCGCTACGAAAAAGATGCCGGCACCGTGCGCACCGATGCGAGCGAAGACATCCTCTCGCGCATCAACGTGGTCCCCAACCCGTACCTGGTCGGCAACGCCTGGGAGCCCGATGTGAGCCTCACCCGGCGCGAGCCGGAACGCCTGATTCGCTTCCGGAATCTGCCGAATGAGGTAACTATCCACATTTTTACCATGGCGGGAGAGCGCATCAAAACGCTGCAGAAAAACGACGCAACCGGCGAAATCGGCTGGGACCTTCGCACCGAATCGGGCCGCGAAATCGCGCCCGGCGTGTACATCTACATGGTCCGCTCGAACGTGGGCGATCACATCAGCCGCTTTGCGGTCATCAAATAGGAGGAGCCAAGCATGAAGACCAACATCATCCTGAAAACAAGCCTGCTCCTCACCGCACTTTTGCTGATGGTTTGGAGTGAAAGCGCGGTGGCGCAGTCCGTGAACGCCGGTACGAGCGGGGCGCAGTTTCTGAAAATCAACGCAGGGGCGCGGGCAGAAGCCATGGGCGGCGCCTTCGCCGGAAGCGCCAACGACGCAACGGCCCTGTTCTGGAATCCGGCGGGCATCACGCAGGTGGAGCGGGGCTCGGTGAGCTTCACCAATATCCCGTGGTGGGCCGATGTAGAAATTAATCAGTTTGCCGCCGCCCTCAGCGCCGGAAACCTCGGGGTGTTCGGCCTCAGCGTAATCAGCCTGAGCGTGCCCGAGCAGGAAATCACGACCGTTGATCAGCCCGACGGCACCGGCCGCTTCTTCGACGCCAACGACCTGATGGTGGGCGTTTCCTACGCACGGAAGCTGCTCCCGCAGTTCTCGGTCGGCGTTTCCGCGAAATATGTGAGTCAGCAGATCTGGAATCAGCGTGCCGGCGCGCTCGCCTTTGATATCGGCACGCAGTACAACTTCGGCTACCGCAACCTCACCCTCGGAATGACGGTCAGCAATTTCGGCCCCGACATGCAGTACAGCGGCTCCGATCTCGCGTTCTTTGTGCCCGACCGCAACGACCCGACACAGCCGCCGGGCCGGAGGGCGCTCGCCAATCTCGAAACCCTTGGCTTCCCGCTTCCCCTGCATTTTCAGGTGGGCGCGGTGATGGATGCAATCGATACCCGCTACCTGCTGTGGCGCGTGGCGGCTGACCTCAAAAACCCGAGCGACAACTACGAAATGCTCAGCTTCGGTACCGAGCTGGAATTTAAACTGGAGTTTGCCAGCGTATTCGGCCGGGGCGGGTACACCTTCAACAACCCCGATCAAAAATGGTCGGTCGGCACCGGACTCATGATTGACCTTAGCGGATACAACATTTATGTTGATTACTCATGGTCAGAGCACGAATATCTGCCGGGCATTCAGCGGCTGAGTGTTTCACTGTCGTTCTAAACGGAATCGGAGGATTTTTGAAAAAGCAACAAAATGAGGAGGTAGCAGCAACTCTGCCGGCAGGTCCGTCGAACGGGGTAGCCCAAACGGCGCTAAGCGCAGAACTGCAGGAGCTCATCCGGGAATTTGCGGCATTTGCGACCATCAGCGGGCGCTCCGGCGACGAGCGCGGCATCGCTGCTTATGTAAAACAGCAGCTTGCGGCACTTCAGGTACAGATCACCGAAGATGAAGCGGCGGCCAAAACAGGCGGCAATCAGGGGAACCTGATCATCGTGCCGGAGGATTTCAGGCCGGCTGAACCTGCCATCGCTTTTCTCGCACACCTCGATACGGTGCGCGACACCGGCCAAACGGAGGTCGTGGTGAAGGGCGACCGGGTGACTTCCGCCGGCCCCACGCAGCTCGGGGCCGACAACCGCTGGGGCCTTACCCTGCTGATGCGCCTGCTGCGGGAGTACGAGAGCCTCCCCGCTGCAGCGCGCCAAAACCTGATTCTGGTATGCACCGTAGGCGAAGAAGCCGGCATGCTCGGCGCCAAAGCGCTGGATTTGTCCCCCTGGAAGGTGCGTGAGGCCGTCGTGCTTGACTCCTCGCTGCGGCCCGGTGCGTACATCGAAAGCTGTGCCGGCATGAGCCTTTTTGAGGCCGCATTTACCGGCCGCGCGGCACACAGCGCAGTGCGGCCCAACAAGGGCGTAAGCGCGGTGATGATGGCTGCCCGAAGCCTGAGCCGCATTGGCGAATGGCCGCATCCGGAAGCGGTGATGGCCAACATCGGCGGCATCCGCGGCGGCGACCTCAGCCTGAGCAACGTAATTCCGGCCGTGTGCCGCTTCACCGGCGAGGTCCGCGGCTTCAGCGCCGAGGCTGTTGATGGCGTGCTGAAGCAGTATCACGAGCTTTGTGAAGAAGAAGCCGCCCGGGCAGGAGGGAAGCTCAGCTTCAGCATCACCCCCGACTTTGCGCCCTACCGGCTCGATCCGAAAAGCCCGTTCGTGCGCTTCATCCGGGAATCGATGATGGAGGCGGGCCTTACGCCCCTGGGCGTGACCTACTCCGGCGGCAGCGACGCCAACGCCCTGAATGCCGCCGGCATCCCGGCCGTGAACCTCGGCATAGGCGCCCAAAACCCGCACGCCGACGATGAATTCATCCTGCTTCGTGATATGGAGAGCTGTCTCTCGCTGATCCGCGCCCTGCTGAATCAGTCCCGAACTTTTTTGAGGGCGTGATGCCATCCCTCGTAACCAAACCGAATGCTATGTACCGCAACCTACTGTTATTTCTATTTTTGGGATGGATGATGACGGGCCTTGGCGCCTGCACCTCAGCCCATGACGAAGCTCCGTTTCTGGCGGAGGGAAGCTTTTCGGCCAAAGGAAACCTCGTGATGATCGGAGGCGGCCCGCGTCCGGCTGAAATCATGGAGCTGATTGTGAGCCTGAGTCCCGATTCGACCATGATTGTGGTGCCGATGGCTTCGGCCATTGCCGACACCATCGGCTGGGAGCACCGCGATATGTTTCTGAGCTACGGCGCGAAATCTGTCGAAATTATGATGCTGGAGGATGAGGACATCGACCGGCCCGAAATTCTGGAACAGCTTCGCACGGCCTCGGGCATCTGGTTCAGCGGCGGTGATCAGCGGCAGCTGATGCACTATTTCGGCACCGAAGCCATGCGCGCAGCCGTACACGAAGCCTGGCAAAACGGCGCCGTAATTGCAGGCACGAGCGCCGGAACCGCGGTACAGTCGGCCGTGATGATCACCGGGGATGAGCGGCACGCGGTAAGGCAGCCCTTCGGCATCATCCGGCATGAAAACGTGATTACAACGCCCGGCCTCGGACTGGTCGAAAACATGATTGTGGATCAGCACTTCATCCGCCGGAGCCGCCTCAACCGCCTGCTGAACGTGATGCTGGATGAAGGCGCCCCCTACGCCGCCGGCATCGACGAAGCGACCGCGCTATGGTTTGCCGGCGACGGTTGGGTAGAGGTGGTAGGGGAGAGTCAGGTGATTCTGCTCGACGCGAGCGGCGCTGACAGCGGTGTTTTTGCGGAAGGTAATCTGGGCGCGCGCGGCATTGTGACGCACATCCTGCCGCCGGGCGCGCGCTTCCGCTGGGACGGGATGCGGGTGAGCGGGATTTTGCTACCGTCAGAATAAAAAAGGGGTATTATCCGCAATGACACCTGCCAAAGAATACTCCGCTGAACAACTGATCCGGATGATTGCCTCCGAATATGAACAGCTGCCGCGTAATCAGAAAGCTGTTGCCGACTTTCTCATCAAAAATCTGAACGAGGCCGCTTTCCTCTCAGTCGTGGAAATCGGGGAGCGCTGCGGCGTATCGAAGGCGACCGTTGTGCGGTTTGCGCAGCGCCTCGGTTTTGACGGCTTCATGCTGTTCCGCGACGCGCTGCAGGCCTCGGTACAAAAACGGTTTTCGGAATCGGACCGCTTTCATTTGATTCGTCATTCGGCGGGCAAATCGGTTTATCAGGTCGCGCAGCAGGATGTGAGCAACATCAACCGCACCATCGAAAACCTCAACCTCGAGGACTTCAACCGGGTTGCGGAGCGTATCGCGGCCTCCCGCGTGACCTATACCTACGGTCTCGGGATTTCGGCCCTTGTAGCGCAGATAACGGCCTATTCGCTGTGTCAGGTCGCGATTCGGGCGCAGGCGGTCATCAGCGGGCACCTCAGCTTTGAGGAGCAGGTGCTGTTCATGGATGAGCGGGATGTGCTCGTGTGCTTCTCTTTCCCGCCCTACTCGGGCCGCACCATAGAAGTCGCGGCCCTTGCCCGCTCCCGCGGCGTGGAGGTGATCGGCATCACCGATATACAGACCGCCCCGATAACGGAGCACTGCACGCACAGCCTCACCGTGAAAAGCGAGAACCTGCTCTTCACCAACAGCATCGCCGCCCTCTCGGTAGTGGTAAACGCCCTGGTAACGGAGATCGCCGTCCGCAACGAAGACAAAGCCCTCGGCTACATCGAAGAAGTAAACAGGCTCATGAAACAGGGCGGGCATTTCCGGGTGTGAGAACCTTTATTTCAGAATATCCAAATTAAAGCTTGACATGGGTAGGGTTTACCCCCTATATTATGAATCTACACCGCGGGGTGGAGCAGCTGGTAGCTCGTCGGGCTCATAACCCGAAGGTCGCAGGTTCGAATCCTGTCCCCGCCACTATAAGGGCTGATTTTCTTAGTTGAAAGTCAGCCCTTTTTTGGGTGTGCCGTGCATGGCAACCAACTTGGTGGTGAAAGTCCACTATGGGGGTTTGT
>JAFIET010000132.1 GCA_020832405.1 Balneolales bacterium | reverse complement strand
GGAGAGGGGTTGGGGTGAGGTCTAAACGAGAAGCGTTCAGGATGCCGTTTTCCGGCACGGTGAGCGGGAAAATTGTACCGGCTTTTGTGCCCTGCTATTGCATTGCGGCAGGTCTTAACTGGTAGGTCCCGGATAAGGCCGTTGGTTTAAGAGCTTGTTAAGTTACCCCGCGCGGGCCTTTCCGGGATGACGGTGGGGGGGGCGGGGCTTCGCCGACCGCGGACGGCAGGCTTGTTTTGGAGCAACACCCCGCCCATCACGCCAGCTACAAGCGCAAAACAAGAAACAAGAAACCCGAAACGCGAAACGCGAAACCTAAAACACCCTTCCATAAAAAAGGCCGCGCAGGTTGTGCGCGGCCTTGGGAGTTGCAAAACAATAAGAATGCTGTTTCTGTTAAACAGCGGCTTGCTCTTTGTCAGCAGTTTCTTCGTTCTTCTCTTTGAAGGTGCCGTTTTCGAGGGCTACCCGGAAGCTTTCCAGATCTTTGCTGAGTTGCTCGTCGAGACCACCGATGAAAGCTTTGAGTTCGCCTTCTGCTTCACCGAAAAACGGACGATAATCGAGGCTGAAATCGACACGGGTACGGGTGCCGTTGTCGAGAGGAGTGAACCGGATGGTGCCAGTCTGATTCAGATTGCCATTAATTGTGATCCACGCAAAGCGGGTGTTGCGAAGGTCATCTATAATGTTAGTCGTCCACTTGTACTCCTCACCGCCAATGGTGGTTCTGTATTCGTAGGTTTGAGAATTAATCTTGATGACTTGCTCGATACCACTGAGAAAAAGCGGAAAATCCACGGGGGAATTCAGGCTTTCATATACTTTGGCAAGAGGCAGGTTGACTTCAATACGTTGATGCGCCATATTGGATAAATGTGCTTCGTGAAGTTTACGGGTTATGATTCAAACTGATTAAATCAGTCGGCTTGGGCAGATAGCTGTTCCACTACTACATTATTGCAAAATTAAGATTTTTTTCCGAAAATATCAATTTGCTTTTAATATGAATTTTTCTTCTCTTTCACTTGGGCACACCATAACCAAAACACTATCTCCTCAATTGAGAATGCCCGTTAGCTATTCACTTCGAAAAACTTCCTCTGCGCGCTTTGAAGCGCGTTTTTTGTTTCTGCTCGTTCCCGTTTTGTCTTTCTGCCTGATCGGCAGCCCTTTCGGAGCGGCAGCACAGACTTCCGTATCCGGGTTTGTGAGCAGCTACGGCGCCTACACCACAACGCCGCCGCATGAACTTATTTCAGCCCGAAACCGCCTCCGGCTGAATCTGAGGCACGATTTCCCCGACGGCCGGGTGTATGCTTCCGGCGACCTCCGGCAGCTGTTCGCCTCATCCGCTGATTCCCTCGATTTCCGCATGCGGGAGCTTTTTATGGATGTGTTTCTGCCCGGCGGCGACCTCCGCATCGGCAAACAAGTGGTGGTTTGGGGCAAGACCGAGGGGGATTTCATTTTCGATCTGGTGAGCCCCTTCGACCTTTCGGAATTCCTCACACAGGATTTCCGCGAACTTCGGGAGGGTGTCACCGCCGTAAGCTACACCCATTTCTTTGGCCGCAATCAGCTGCAGCTGCTCATCAACCCGGCCTTTGAGCCCTCCAGGCTGCCGGCCTACGACGGTCCCTGGGGCGTTGTGCCAACCGACATCTTCCCCCTCCCTACCCAATTCAGGGCTTACGACCCGGAGCGCATCACCCTGAAAGACACACAGCTCGCTGCACGCTTCGCATGGCGCGGTGCCGCTGACTTGGACCTTGATTTCGCGCTCATGTACTGGCGGCAGCGTACGCCGGCCTATTTCAAGCGGTTTGAAACCACCGATCTGGCGCCGGGGCTGCGTCTGCCGGAGCAGGCCGTGCTCGAAGAGCGCTACAAACCGGGCCTCATCGCCGGTTTCTGGGGCGAGTACCGTGCCGGCACGCAGCTGCGCTTCCCGTTTGAGCTGGCCTGGTTTCAGCAGCGGGCTTTCGATACCCTTCCCGGACCGCTCAGCATGGCCGACCTGCAGCTCTTGCAGGCCATTGCCGAAGCCGGTCCCGATTCCCCGCCAAACATCCCCCTGCCGGAGCTTATAGCCCTGCTCGGCCGCTTCAACGAAACGCTGGACGCCGGTGAGGCCGGCGGATTCCTCAGCTGGCAGCCCGCCCTCAAGTGGATGGCCGGTGTGCAGTTCGCTGCCGGCGGCTGGAACTGGAGCGCGCAGTACATCGCCGATGTTATTCTGAGTCCGGATGATGAGATCTTGCAGGATGCCTGGTTTCACGGCATCACCCTCAGCACCAACCGGAGCCTGCTTCGCGACAAGCTGCTGGCCCGGCTGCTCGGGCGCTATCAGTTCAACGGTCAGGATTTCTGGATCAATCCGGAGCTGAGCTATGCCCTGCGCGACGGCCTCAGCATCACCGGAGGTGCACAGCTTTTTGGCGGCAAAACGCCAGACACAGGCTACCCGCACCTGAGTTTCCGGCAGTACGGCCCCAACAGCCTGCTGTACCTCAGCGCCGCCTGGTTTTGGTGAGAAGGATTTGGGGCGCGGGATGACGGGTTTCAGGTGGGTAAGCAGCATGGCGGCACGGCAAGCTACGACGGGTAATGCATGGGCTTCCGCTTTAGGTGCTGCAAGGCCGGGGCGCTTACGGTATTTGGGTTAGCCCCGAAACCTGAATGAATTTCATCAGAACTTTATAGAAGAACTATTAAAACAAAAAAATCCGCGGTAATCCCGCCAAATCCGTTCAATCCGCGTGCCATAAGCAAAGCAAAATCCTCTTCTCATTTTCACGGCATCCTATTGGAATGCAGGCGGCTGTGCGTGATGTTTGCATCAGCTCACTTCACTGAATCCTTTTTGAATTTCGCCCTTTTTGGAACGTCTCGCTGACTTTATCATCTCGAACCGCAGGCCCGTGCTTGCCATTGCGGTTATCCTGGTTTTTGCCTCCATCTACCCTGTACTTAATGTGGAAGCCGATTTCAGCCTCGAAGGCTTCTTCCCCGAAAATGACCCGACCATTGAGGCCTATCAGCGTTTTTCGGAGGAATTCGGCCGGGACGACAACGTAATCGCCATCGGACTCTCACACGCCGATGTGCTCGAAACGGATTTCATCGAAAAGCTCCGGTCGCTGGTTTCTGCCATGGAAGAAATCGAAAATGTGACGGAGGTCCGCAGTCTGCTCGATGCACAGCGGCTGCGAAACCTCGACGGCCGGCTCGTTGCCGAACCATACTTCAACGGCAGCATCCCCGACCGGCAGGCGCTGCTTGCTGAAATCACGGCCGATCCTTTTGTGCAGGGGCTTTTCATCAATAATGAGGCTGACTTCACTGCGATTTATCTCGCGATTGATGAAGACCTCAACCTGTTCCCGGTGCGGGAGCAGATTATCGGCGATATGATGCGCATCCTCGGGGAGCAGAACGGGCTTGAGTACTATGTAGCCGGCATTCCGTACTTCAGGAATCAGTACGTGAATGTGCTCAACAGCGAGATCATTTTCTATATCAGCATTTCGTCGGTGCTCATCATTCTGCTGCTTTGGTTTCTGTTCCGGAACATGCAGGGCATCGTGATTCCTATCCTCATTGTGTGGCTCACCATTCTGTTTACGGTCGTCATATTGTGGGCATCGGGAGGCTATTTCGAAATTCTCACGAGCACTATCGCCCCGATACTGCTGTGTGTCGGGGTTGCCGATTCCGTGCACATGCTCTCAAAGTACCGCGACAACCGCATGGCGGGCGTCGAAAAAGCACCGGCCGTACGGGAAAGTCTTGTCGTGCTGGGCAGCGCAACCTTCCTTACGAGCGTTACAACCGCCATCGGCTTCGCGACCCTGCTCACGAGCAATGTGGTTCCCATGCGCACTTTCGGTTTGTACACCGCCATAGGGGTGATGGTCGCCTATGTGATCACCATTTTCCTGCTGCCCAACCTCATGCCGTATTTCCGCGATACCGAGCCCGGCGGACTCCCCGGGGCGCGGGTGCACAACGCCATCGGCAACTTCCTGCAGGCGACCTTCCGCTTCTCCCTGAGGTACCACAAAGCGGTCGTGATCGGCACCCTCGTATTTACAGCCCTGATCGCGACCGGCATTGGTCAGCTGCGGGTTAACGGTTTTGTTTTTGATGATGTGGGGCGCGATTCCCCCCTCATTGCCGACAGCTACATCATCGGAGAGCGGCTGAGTCCGCAGTTTCCGCTGGAAATCATTATCGATACAGGCGAGGAAAACGGCATCACCAATCCGGAGCTGCTTGCACGGGTTGCGGCTCTGGAGGAAAAGCTCATCAGCTTTGAGGAAATTGACCGCAGCCGATCGCTCACTACGCTGATGAAGCAGATACACCGCACCATGCAACCAGAGGAAGCCGCCCTCTCTCCCCTGCCCGACAGCCGCGCCCTGCTCGCGCAGTATCTGCTGCTGATGGAAATCACCGATGCAGACGCCCTCGACCGTTTCACCGACTTCACCTATTCGCAAATCCGGGTTTCGGCGCAGACACAGGATGCCGGTTCCTGGCGGATGAATCAGGTGAGGGCCGATCTCATGGAATACATTGCGGCGCACTTCCCGAACGAGGAAATCACCATGACGGGCACGACCATTCTCGTGGCCGACCTCACCGATAACATCGTGCGCTCGCTGGCTTCGAGCATCGGGCTGGCCTTCGTTTTCATCTCGCTGATTATGGCCTGGCTGTTCCGGAATTTCAAGCTGGTGATTATTTCCCTGCTGCCCAACATCATGCCCCTGCTGGTAATTGCCGGGGTGATGGGTTATTTCGGGATTGACATCAAGCCTTCAACCGCTGTCATTTTTACGATTGCCTTCGGGATAGCGGTGGATGACAGCATCCATTTTCTGGCGCGCTTCCGCATTGAAAGCCGGCGCGGACGCACGCTGATTGACGCGGTGCGGGTCACAACCGAGAAAACGGGCCGGGCAATCATCCTCACAAGTGCCATTCTGCTTGTCGGTTTCGGAACCCTCGGTAACAGCGAATTTGATTCAACCATGTACATGGGTCAGCTGGTGAGCATCACGATTTTCACGGCCATCATTGCCGATCTCTTTTTCCTGCCCGCGTTGATATACTGGTTTAAGCCCGATATGCGCGCCCTGCGCGGGGAGTTCGGTGAGCGGGAATCATAGAGCGGGGTTGTTGTTTTTGCGTGAGGGGGATTTTCTGTACGCAAATACCTCTCGTTTCTACCCATGTGGGGATACGGGAAAAGCTTTACGAAGCCCGCTGACATCGGTCAGCCGTCTGCGGTCGGCGGTCAAAAATAGATTTCCCAACTCAAACACCATTTCAACCCGCATATCCGGCGGT
>JAFIET010000131.1 GCA_020832405.1 Balneolales bacterium | reverse complement strand
TCCGCGAAAATCCCACCCCAATCCGCCAAATCCGCGTGCCATCATCCCCAAAAAAAACGGCCCTGCAACAAAACTTTGCTGCAGGGCCGGGAACACATCCTTCGAAAAAATTAATTCATCACAGCTTTACCTGAAGCGGTACTCCCGCGGGGGTTCCATTTCGTGCAGGTGACGCACGAAGAAATCCCAGGTGCGGCGGAGCTTGTAGCTTTCGTTGGCATAGCCATGACCGCGGTTGGGCATCACAATGAGCTCGAAATCTTTGTTGGCGGCAATGAGCGCGTCAATGAGCTGAAGCGTTGTGTTGGGGTGTACGTTGGTATCCATGGTGCCGTAGGAAATGAGCAGATGCCCCGTGAGGCCTTCCACCTGATACTGCAGCGCCTGATTGGTGAAGCTGTCCGTGCCGTCGTCGAAGCGCTCGAACGGACCCTGAAATTTTTCGCCCCAGTAGAAGGTGTAGCCGCGGTTATCCATATTACCGGCCCCGGCAACGCCTGCCATGAAGAAATCGCCGTGATTGAACAGGGCCGCCGCAGTCGCAAAGCCGCCGCCGGAATGACCGTAAATGGCGGCGCGGCTGATGTCAATAAAATCGTGCTGTGCCGCAAGCTGCTGCATTGCCGCGATTTGGTCGGGCAGGCCGTTGTCGCTCATATCACCAAAATAGGCGGCATGGAAGCTTCGCGAGCGCATGGGCGTGCCGAGCGCATCGATTTGTACCACGATAAAACCGAGCTCAGCCAGCGCCTGTGCCTGACCTCGGCGGCTGTGTGCAAAGCCGCGGGTACCGACGCTGCCGATCTGCGGACCCGGATAAATGGAGTTGATGATGGGATAGCGCTTATTCGGGTCGAAATCAGCCGGCTTGAACATAAGGCCGAAGATTTCGGTTTCGCCGTCGCGGGCTTTGGCGCTGAACGGGGTCGGGAACTGCCAGCCGGCTTCGAACAGTCGGCTGAGGTCGGCCTCCTCAAGGGTGAGCAGAATTTCGCCGAAGCTGTCGCGCAGTACCGTAACCGGCGCGCTGTTAACGGTGGAGTAGGTATCGACCAGGAAACCGGCTTCCGGTGAGAGACTCACGCTGTGGTGCCCGGTATCGGGGGTATGCAGGCTCAGGCCGGTGCCGTCGAGGAGCACGGAGTACACGTACTCCTCGTAGGGATCTTTGTCGGGATCGATGCCGACTGCGGTGAACCAGATACGGCCGGTTTCTTCATCGAGGCGGAGGATGTCAGACACGTTCCATGTGCCCTCGGTGATGCTGTTCAGGCGCTCACCGGTGGCGAGGTCGTGCAGGTAAAGATGCCCCCAGTCGCTTTCACGGCTGAACCAGATAAACTGCCCGCGCTCATAAAGCACGCGCCAGTTGGGCACGCCCCGGCTGTTGAGGTTGGTTTCGATGAAGATTTCATCCCGCTCATGAAAAATGTCGCGGACTTCACCGGTGCTAAGGTCGGCGATTTTGAGCGTCACTTCTTTGTAATCGCGTGATGTTGCTACGAAAGCCAGCTTGCGGTTGCCGTCGATGAACTGATTGTCAGCCCAGTCGTTGCCGCGGGTGAGGCCGCAGCAGTTGGAGGTACGCTGATGGTAAGGACCACCCTGCAAGCGCACCAGAACCTGATTCTGCACATCAATCACGACACGGTGGTGCATGGGCACCTGATCGTCAGGATCTGAGGGAATGGCGTACGGCCAGGAAACCAGCTCGGGCCGGTTTTGTGCGGTGCGCAGGATGTGCATTTCCGGCACATTGCGCTCATCGAGCTGATAGGTGGAAATCATGTAGCCCTCGCGCGACCATTTCAGGATGGGGCGCGTGGAGCGGGTCCAGCCCTGTGAGTCCGTCGAATAGCCGAAACGGTGGGAGCCGTCGGTGGTGAGCTGAATGTCATCGCCGGTGTGCATGTCGCGCACCCAGAGGTTATAGTCCTGTATGAAAGCCGCATAGCGCGCATCCGGCGAAAACACGGCGCTGCGCGGTGCAGTAATGTTATCCGGCTTTTGGGGCGTTACTTCGTAGGATTCAAGGTCAACGTACCATAGCTTTCCGTCGTGACGGAACTCCATGTAACGGGCATCCCCGCTAACGGTGATCTGCGAAACGACCAGATTATCGGCTGAAACTTCGTTTTCTGAATCTGCTGTATTCAGGCCAGCGGCAAGGCGCTCGCGGTCGAAAAGAGGGTTCGTGCTCAGGGTTTGCGTATTCACCAGGTGGTACTCTGTGCCCTCGGGGGCATTCACGCTGTACCAAAAGAGCGATTCGCTCAGCCAGGTTGTATTCACACGGTCACGAAAAACCAGGCCCATCACATTTCGGCTGAGCATGGCATCGGCCCGTTCGTAGTGGGCTTCATCGAAAGCGGGAAGACCGTAGATACGTACCGGTTCTGGGGTTTCAACAACGGCAGAGGGCGTGCTGCAGGCCGCGGCGATCATCACCAGTGCGCCGATTAGCCCGGCTTTCAGCAGAGAAGGACAGCAGTGCTGTATCATAAAATCATGTGTTAGGTTTTGAATGATGAAATAAAGACGGCCTTCCTTTTTCATCCTGAAAAAAGAAGGCCGCTGTTTAAAAGATGATTAGTTGCCGAGCCAGCGCTCAAGCCAGTTGTGTACTTCCTGATACCAGAAAATGGAATTGTTCGGCCGCAGAATCCAGTGGTTTTCGTTAGGGAAGTAAACAAGACGGGCATCGAGCCCCATCCCCTTGTACACCCCGTACACTTCAAGCCCCTGCGTAACCGGCACCCGGTAATCGAGCTCGCCGTGAATAATGAGCATAGGTGTGCTGAAATTGGCCGCGTGCAGGGCCGGATTCCAGCGCTGCATGCTTTCGAGGCCGTCCCAGGGCGAGCCGCTGTAGGCCGCGATGCGGTGCTCGGTGATATCGGAGGCGAACTGCCCCATAATGTTGTACACACCGGCATGGTTAATAAGCGCTGCAAAGCGATCGGTATGCCCCGCGATCCAGCTTACCATGTAGCCGCCATAGCTTCCGCCGGCCGCGGCAAGGCGGTTTTCGTCGATATACCCGCGCTCAATCATGAAATCGGTCGCCTTCATGATATCCCGGAACGGCAGATCGGAATGTGCCCCGTGAATGGATTCCGCAAAGGCCTGACCAAAACTTGTAGACCCGTGGAAATTCGGCAGCACGGTCACGTAGCCGGGCGCGGCAAAAAGATGCGCATTCCAGCGGTAGTGAAATTCATCCCCGAAAATACCGTGCGGACCGCCGTGAATCATCATCATGAGAGGATACTTTTGGGAAGGGTCAAAGTCCGGCGGGTAAACGATGAACATCTGCACATCGGCTCCGTTGGCGCCGGTGTAGGTCACGTTTTCGACCCGGCCCAGATTCAGTTCTGCTACCCGCTCTGCGTTGATGCGGGTAAGCTGCTGCAGGTCACGCCCGTTGGTGCGGATGCTAAAGATTTCAGCCGGGGCCGAGAAGTTGGTATGGGTGAAGACAATGCGGTTGTCGCCGAGCAGCACCGGTGCACCGTTGGTGCCGTTGTGCAGAATCTGCGTAACGCTGCCTCCCCTCGACGGAATCGAAAACAGGCTCGTTTTTCCGAGGTGCTGTGCGTGGAAGAAAATGGTACGGCCGTCGCGGCTCCACTGCCAGTTGGAAAAGCTCTTGTCGATATCTTCCGTAAGCACTTCGCGGCTGCCGCGCTGCAGGTCGTAGCGAACGAGGCGCACATTATCGGCATAGAAATCGGTGCGGGTCTGCATGCCGTACATCAGGAAGCGGCCATCCGGACTGAACACGGGGTTGAGATCGTTCGCGGGGTTGTCTTCGGTGATGTTCGCCCGCTCTCCGCTGCCGTCGGTGTTGATGAGGATGATGTCGTAGTTCAGATAGTTGTACGGCGGGGGCTCGTTGTTGGCCGAAACCGCTATGGTGCGGCCATCGGGCGAAATGTCGAAAGACGGCGCGCCCTGCATCGCAAAGAAGCGGCGCGATTCCGGCATCAGGTCGGTTACTTCGCCATCGAGCGTAGTGGCGAAAAGGCGCGGGTAGTGCCCGTCGGTGAGCCAGCGATCCCAAAAGCGGTAGGTGCGGTTTTCGGTAACCTTAGCCGTGACCAGCGAGTTACTGCGCTCGCTCACCAGCTCACGGTGCCGGTCCCAGTCGCCGTTGTAGTCGGGGTGAACCGTAGCTGAAAAGGCAAGGCGCTGCCCGTCAGGGAACCATTGGGGGGCAGAAACGGCAACTGGCAGATCGGTGATCTGCTTTGCTTCGCCTCCGCTTACCGGAATCACGTACAGCTGGGCGGGTCCGCCGGCCCGGCGCGAAGTGAACGCCAGGTAGCGGCCATCCGGGCTGAATACCGGTGCTGAATCAGTACCGTGCCGGGTGAACTCCCGCTGATTGCTGCCGTCGCTGTTCATCAGGAAAATGCTGGTATAGCTCTGATCCGTGGAAATATCGAAGCGGGTTTTGGAGAAGGCTATGAGGCGTCCGTCGGGTGATGCCGTGAGATTGCCTACCCGCTCCATCTGCCACAAGTCTTCGGCTGTGATGGTACGCTGCTGTGCCTGAGCCGCAAAGCTCTGAAACAGGAGGAAGCACATCACAAAAAACAAAAATCGCAGGCTTGTTTTCATGGATTTAAGTCAGTTTTGATTGAGGATGGTTAGATTGATGAGGTTTAAAACACTGATGCAGAGGTATCAGCCGAACCAAAGGCGGGCTTCAACCAGTTTTTTCATGCCGTAAAACACAAGGTTTGAGTTCACAACCGCACGGCGTTCGATGCGCTTGGCGAGCCAGTCGCCGTCGCCGCCGGTCACATACAGGGCTGCTACATAGTCGTAGCGGCGAACAAGTCCGTCAACGGCTGAGATAAAAGCGCCTGAAAGGCCCCATCGCACAGAATCTTCGGTGTTCTTGCCTGGCCATTTCAGCGGAATATCGCGCACGACTTTCGGCAGGTTGGGCGCGTACTGTTGCAGGGCTTTTTCCCAGAGGGCCATACCGGGCATAATCACCCCGCCGCGGTAAACCCCACGGTCGTCCATATAATCGATGGTGCAGGCGGTGCCGGCGTCAATCACGATCACGGGCTGATCGGCCATGGTGCGTGCGCCGAGGCAGGCCATGTAGCGGTCCATGCCAAGGGTATCCTTCGATTCGTAGTCAACTGACTTCTCGGGCAGGTCATCGATGGTGAACCACTTCAGCACCTTCGATTCGCCAAGAGCGGCGTTAATTGCGTCGGTCGCATCCGGAACTACGGAGATGCCGACCGTTTCTTTGCCCTGCTGCCTGATCCAGTTGCCGGCTTCCGTAGCATGTTCGGTCGGGGCGTTGTACATCTCCTGCCAGCTGTTGCCAGACCAGGTTTTGATTTTGATGCGGGTGTTCCCAATATCGAGAAAG
The DNA here is from genome assembly GCA_020832405.1 of Balneolales bacterium. GTDB lineage: Bacteria > Bacteroidota > Rhodothermia > Balneolales > Cyclonatronaceae > Cyclonatronum. Next base: position 213 of record JAFIET010000131.1, on the reverse strand, counting down.
TTCATGCGCTTGTTTATTCTGAGGATTTAAAAGGTGTCGGAACGTATAACAGCACACCAACGAAGCTGCTGAGGCCCCCAATATAAGGAAGCCCCGCTTTTGCAGCGTTCAAACACGCGCCCGACTTGTAAAATCGGTGTAAAAAAGAGTTTGTGAACTCAGCATGAAGCGCAGCCCGGCTTGTAGTTTAAACGATTGGGCTTCAGGGTGATG
>JAFIET010000130.1 GCA_020832405.1 Balneolales bacterium | reverse complement strand
AACCTGGCGACACACTGACACACTGAAATACTGACATACTGAAAAAAAACTATCCCCCCCGCAAGCGCCTGAGCCTTTCGTTGAGGCGCTCTTCTACGGGGCTGCTGCCGGGTTCGTAGTATTTGAGACCGGGGAATTCCTCGGGAAGGTATTGCTGGGCGACCCAGTTGTTGGGGTATTCGTGCGGGTACAGGTACTGCTCGGAGGGGTTGTCGCTGCTTTCGTAGCGGGCTTTCAGTTTGTTGGCAGTTTTGTCGCGCAGGTGCGGCGGTACCGTGCCGGGGCCCGATTTCCGGATGTGGTCCAGCGCTTTGAAGATGGCTTTGGTGCTTTTGCTTTTCGGGCAGAGCGCCAGGTACAGGCAGGCGTGCGACATAAAATACAGGCCCTCCGGCATGCCGCAGGTTTCGAAGGCGTGCTGACACGCCTTTACCAGCTCAAGGGCTTTGGGCTCGGCCATGCCGATATCTTCGGAGGCAAAAATGAGCAGCCGCCGGAAAATAAACTGCGGATCTTCGCCACCTTCGAGCATGGCCGCGAGCCAGTGCAGTGCTGCATCGGCATCGGAGCCCCGCAGGCTTTTGATCAGCGCCGAAGCGTAGTGGTAGTGCTCGTCGCCCTGCTGGCTGAAGCGCACGTTCCGCTTTTGGATGGATTCCCGTGCGACCGACAGACTCACCCGGCGGGTGCCTGTTTCGTCAGGGTCGGTGGTGAGTACGGCCATTTCCAGCGCGTTCAGCGCGTTGCGGATGTCGCCTGCGGCATAGGATGCGAAATGATGCAGGGCATCGTCGGCGATTTCGATGTTGAAGCGCGCGAGCCCGCGCTCGCGGTCGGCAAGGGCGCGGCGCAGCAGGGTGATGAGGTCGGCCTCGTCGAAGGGCAGCAGCTCGAACAGCTGACAACGCGACAGCAGCGGACTTACCAGCGAGTAGTACGGGTTTTCGGTTGTTGCCCCGATGAGGGTGAGCAGGCCCGACTCGATGTGCGGCAGCAGCGCATCCTGCTGCGCCTTGTTCCAGCGGTGAATTTCATCCACAAACAAAATGGTGCGGGTTTGCTGCATGCGCTCGCGGGTGCGGGCTTCCTCCACAACGGCGCGCAGCTCTTTGATGCCGTCGAGCACGGCATTCAGCACCACAAAGCGGGCGTCGATTTCCCGGGAAATAACGTTGGCGAGGGTTGTTTTGCCGCTGCTCGGCGGACCGTACAAAATCACCGAGCCGATGGTGCCGGTGCGGATCATGCGGTTCAGCAGCATGCCTTCGGAGAGCACGTGCCGCTGCCCTACAAATTCCTCCAGGGAAACCGGCCGCATGCGGGTAGCCAGCGGGGCTGCGCCCCTGTTTTCGGCTGCCGGCCGGTTAGGGCGTTTGCCGCCTGCTTCCGCTTTCTCTTCAAATAAATCCATAGTCCGCTTCCTGCGGCTTTTGTGTTAAAAACTAAGACTGATGCGAGCTCCAAAATAAAGAGTTCCTGCCACACTTATGCGGGTTTGATGACGTGCGGATGACGCAGAGCGCGGCGGTATATCGCGGATTTTCATCCGGATTATGTTTTGCGGTCGGCATCTGTGAGGCTGAGTTGCTTGGGTTCGCTCACCCCAAAAGCACGGGCTTATCCGTAGGTTTGGGGGCTGTGCGCCTGCACGAAAGACCGTGATGTTCACGGAGTTTCCACCAAAAAAAAATCCGGCCCGGGGATGCCCCGAACCGGATTTTTTGTAAAAAAAGTGCTGCCGGAAGTTACAGCGGCAGGTTGTCGTGCTTTTTGCGGGGCACGCGGTCGGCTTTGGTCTGAATGAGATCAAAGGCACGGAGCAGTTTTTTGCGGGTTTCGTTGGGGAAAATTACGTCGTCGATGTAGCCCCGGCCGGCAGCGCGGTAGGGGTTGGCGAAGGTTTCTTCGTATTCTTCCTCGAGGCGTTTTTGGGTGGCTTCGGGGTCGGCGGCGTTCTTGATTTCGCGCCGGAAGATGATTTCGACCGCGCCTTTTGTGCCCATAACCGCGATTTCGGCTGAAGGCCATGCCACGTTGTAATCGGCCCGGATGTGCTTGGAGTTCATTACATCGTAGGCACCGCCGTAGGCTTTGCGGGTGATAACGGTCATTTTCGGCACGGTTGCCTCGCAAAATGCGTACAGCAGTTTCGCGCCGTGCTTGATGATGCCGCCCCACTCCTGATCGGTGCCCGGCAGGAAGCCCGGCACATCTTCGAACACCACGAGCGGGATGTTGAAGGCATCGCAGAAACGCACAAAGCGCGCGCCTTTAACCGAGGCATCGTTATCAAGACAGCCTGCAAGTGAGAGCGGCTGATTGCCCACTACGCCCACGCTGCGGCCGCCGAGGCGCGCAAAGCCAACCACGATGTTATCTGCATAATTTTCATGCACTTCGTAGAAGGTGTCGGCATCTACCACGCCGCGAACTACGTCTTTAATGTCGTACGGTTTGTTCGGGTTATCAGGCACAATGCTGTCGAGCTTTTCGGCAAATTTGGGGTCAGGGTCGCGGGCCGGCTGAAGCGGGGCTTTTTCCTCGCAGTTCTGCGGCAGGTAGCTCATGAGCATGCGGATGCGCGCGAGGCAGTCGGCGTCGTTATCGGTTGCAAAGTGCGCCACGCCCGATTTCGTGCTGTGTGCCGAAGCACCGCCCAGATCTTCGGAAGTAACTTCTTCATGCGTAACGGTTTTTACCACGTTAGGGCCGGTTACGAACATGAAGCTTGTGTTTTTCACCATAAAAATGAAGTCGGTAATGGCCGGGCTGTACACGGCACCTCCGGCACAGGGGCCCATTATTGCCGAAATTTGAGGCACTACGCCCGAGGCCATGCTGTTGCGCCAGAACACTTCCGCGTAGCCGCCCAGCGAGGCAACGCCTTCCTGAATACGGGCACCGCCGGAGTCGTTGAGCCCGATTACCGGCACGCCGTTTTTAACGGCAAGGTCCATAATCCGGCAAATTTTTTCGGCATGTGTTTCAGAAAGCGAACCGCCGAAAACGGTGAAATCCTGCGAGAAAACATACACGGGCCGGCCGTTTATTTTTCCGAAACCCGTAACCACCCCGTCGCCGGGTATGCTTTGCTTATCCAGGCCGAAATCGCGGCAGCGGTGCCGCACAAATGCTCCGATTTCTTCAAAGCTGCCCTTATCCAGCAGCAGATCTACACGTTCGTAAGCCGTCAGTTTGCCGGATTTATGTTGTTTTTCGATGCGTTCTTTACCGCCGCCCAGCTGCGCTTCCTTCCGAAGCTGCGTGAGCTTTTCAAATTTTTTGTTTGTTTCCATAAGTCACGTTCTGAATAATAAAGAAGGAAATAGTATTGATAAGAAAATTCCCGGGCCAGGCCGGCCCGGGGTGATAAATAAATGAACGTTTGCCGGCGCATTACACCGGCTTCCAGGCAAGGCTTAACGCCAGCAGGCTTTGTGTTGCAAAGCGCTTTTCCGGGCCTGATGCCGCAAAAAAAACAGAGCAGTTGGCTGCCTTGTAAAAGCCATATTTAAAATAGGAATATCAGATTAGAATATCAGAATATTCCGTTCGTCAGGCGTAATTTTTAAAAAACTTATGCAGGCGGTCGGTGAAATCAATCGATACATCCTTGTACATATCAATCTCGTATCGGCGGAAGATATCGTTGGTGAGGTACTTGCCGGCTTCGCGCCAGTTGTCGAAGCCCGAAATGCGTTCGAGCGCATTCACATAAGCAATTCGGTCGCCTTCAAAAATTTCTTTCATGAAGCGTTTCTCATCATCCAGCAGAAATGCAAAGAGCTCTTCAAGGCGCGCATTGTCGGGGGCAGGAGCGTTTTGTCTGTCCGTTTCTTCGGTTTCATTATCGATACTCAACCGCTGCCAAAGCGGTATGAAAGGCTCATCGCTGTCGTCTTCCTGCTCTTCTGCATCTTCTGTGAGCTGAACTTCATCATCATCATCATCATCCCGCTCAAAACTGCTGAATCGGGGCAACTGATGTACCTCGTTTTCGTCCGCCTCATCTTCTGTTTCTGCTTCCGCTTCCGCCTCCTCCTCGTGTGCCGGTAACGCGCTTGTATGCCCGTCATCTTCCTGTTCGCCAGCGGCCGCAAAACGCCGGTACAGCGGTACCTCTTCGGTGTCTTCGCCGGTGGGTTCCGTGCCCTCTGGTTCCGGCATCTTATTAGCCGGCGTGCTTTTATTTTTTTGGGTAAACTCCCCGGATGCCACCTCTTCACCGGCTGATGCCCCGCCCTCGTGATCGTCTGTCGCCTCCGGGCCGGGGTGCAGGTCCTGCTCCGTTGCCGCTGTCTCCTCAGCTGTTTGGGGCGTCTGCCGGGAAGCGGAAGCTGAGGCGGCAAAGGCTGCAGCGGCAATGCTGCCGGTAGCTGCGGCCTTCTTTGAAGGCTTCGGCTCAGCTGATAAATGCTCGTTCTTGAGCCCGGAGCCCTCCGGCTGACTTGCCTCCACTGCTGCTGGCTTTGTGGGCGATGTTTTTTCGGATGCCGGATCAGGCTCGTCGTAGTTGTAAACCGGGCGTGAGAGCAGTTCTACGAGCTGTTGGGTATCGAGCGGGTCGGGCAGGTCGCGCAGGCGGCGGGCATGTTCGCCCAAGCCCTTCTCCCGGAAGAAGCGGGCGAGCAGTTCGCCCTCCACTTCGCCACCGCACAGCACAAAAAGCGGCTCGAGCAGCTGCACCCAGTTCAGCGGGCTGTAGCCGCGGCACACGCGCTCATCGAGCTGGGTGAGCAGCCGGCCGTACTGCGCAGCGCTCACCGAGCTGAGGCCGCGCTTTTTCATGTAGCGCGGTAAAAACAGCCCCAAATGCGGATAAACCACCATCAGCCGCATGCGGCTGTTTACTTCTGCGGCACTCAGGCTGTCCTCATTTCCGAACAGGTATTCCGGGAAATGGGCACGGGGCCCGGACAGCAGATCGATGAGGTCGGCCACGGCCGACTCCGCCACGCCGCGGGCAAAGCTCTTCGGCAGGCGCACCTCGCTGTTGATGGCGTCGAGAAAAAGCCCCCAGGCCTGCCGTACATCCGGAGCGGACATCGAAGCCCAGTCCGATTCGGGTGGCACGATGCTTTCCCGCAGGTTACGCTCGAGCTCCAGCCGTATGCGCGAAATCAGAAAATCGGGATAGCCGGCTTCCGCCAAATCCGCCGGGGTATAATAAGGTTGCTCTTCGTTGAGTTTGCGGCACAGCCGCGCGGTTATCTGCTGAACAAGCTGATCCATTCGGGTTACTGCTGGCTTAGGCGTTCGGGTTGGGGTTCAAATCAGGAAGTTGCGAAGCTGTAAACTCAGGCTTGTACATGAGCGGCCTTGTTTGCTACCTTGGGCCATGCAACTTATTACGCTCAGCAAAATATCAAAAAAATACGGGCAATCCGTGATTTTTCGCCGCATTGAGGCAGAAATCGGGCCCGGTGTTTACGGCATAGCCGGCCCCAACGGCAGCGGCAAATCCACACTCATGAAGTGCCTTTCGGGCCTCATCCGCCCTGATGCGGGAAAAATCGGCTGGCAGCTGAACAGCGCCGTCCTCAAGGCGCAGGAGCTGTACCGGCACTTGGCTTTCTCGGCGCCCTACATCCGCATGTACAACGAGCTCAGCTGCACCGAAAACATCCG
>JAFIET010000129.1 GCA_020832405.1 Balneolales bacterium | reverse complement strand
AAATCACGGGCGTCATCGTCGTAGTAGGAAGCGACTTCTTCGTAGTAGCGGGATGATATTTCTGAGTGCGGTGCCATATACCGGGAAATTTAGTCTGATTTTGGAGATAGTGATTGAAGAAATAAGAGTCATAAGTTTTTTCTTCAAACATTTATCTAAGTCAGAACCATTCTGCTGAAATGATTTCTTTTCAGAATTCTGGCACAGGGTTTATCTTTGATAATCAAAAAAAATTAAGGTCCGATATGCGTGCCTGCATTTTGCAGTTAAGTTTTTCAACCTAACCAGGCGGGTTTGCCATGCCAAACAATATTACCCTGCGGGAAGTCCCCGACGACATGTATGAGAAACTCCTAAAACAAGCAGCGATTAATCAGCGCAGTTTAGAAAATGAGGTGATTACCTGCCTGAAGCAATCACTTGAAGCCGATCGCAAAACACCGGACCAAGTTATTGCAAGAGCTAAACAGATCAGGCTACAGGCTAAAGGATCTCTGAGTCTGCAGGAAATTTGTGAGGCAATAACGCAGGGCCGGCTATGATTGTGGTTGATACCAGCGTTTCTGTCACCCCAAAATTTATAGAAAGCTGATTCCTATACCACAAACCGCGGAATCTTCTCCGGCAGCCGGGCGAGCGTTTCGTAGTTCAGCATGTTGGTGAGTTCCGAAAACGAAGCAACGGTCATGTCGATGCCGTTTTTCTCTCCGATGATGATCACCTCCGAGCCTTTCTGAACGCCTTCGATGCCGTTCACATCCACCATCATCATGTTCATGTTCACCACGCCGATCACGGGCACACGCTTGCCCTCGATCAGTACCCGGCCGAGGTTGCTGAGGTTCCGGCTGAAGCCGTGCGTGTAGCCAACAGGCACGGTCGCAACTTTGGTTTCGGTATTGGTGAGGTAGCTCGTGCCGTAGCCGATAAAGCGGTTCGCCGGCACCGATTTGATGCTCATCACCCGGCTTTTCCAGCTGATTACGCGCCGCAGCGGGTTCTCCGAAAGCTCATCGCCGTTGCGCTCCACCACATCAAAGAGGTAGGTCTCGCGGTTGGGCCACATGCCGTACTGCGCGATTCCGATGCGCACCATATCCATGCGGGTTTTGGGGTAGCGAATGGCCGCCGCCGAGCAGGCCGTGTGGCACATGCGGTACGGCAGCCCGCTTTTAACAACCATGCGGTGCAGCTTGCTGAAGGCCTTCATCTGATTTTTGATACGCAGATAGTTGGTTACGCTCTCCGCACCGGCAAAATGCGTGCAGATACCTTCGATAATAAACTGCTCTTTTTCATCCGCAAGAAAATCCAAGGCCTGCTGCAGCTCCTCGCGGTTGAAGCCCGTGCGGTACATGCCGGTTTCCAGCTCGATATGGATACGGGCCGGCTTTCCGATTCGCTTTGCCGCCTCCGCCGCGGCCTGCAGCCGCCCGATTTCAAACACATAAAAACTGATGTCGTGCTCCACAGCCCATGCGAGCTCGTCATCATCAATCATCCCCATAATCATAAGTTCACTGTCGCGGCTGCGTGCGTTCAGGGCTTTGAGGGCTTCATCCGCGCTGAACACCGAAAAATGCCGGATGCCTTCGGCCTCAGCCATGGGCAGGATGTTTTCGATGCCGTGCCCGTAGGCGTTGCCCTTTATGACGGATGAAAAGGTGACGTCGGGTCCGAACCGCTCTCTCAGAAACTGAATATTTTGTTTGTAGGCTGCTTTATTGAGCTCAATAAAGGATGAGTGCAACATGTTTTTTTGGTAAAAAGGTAATCTGCGGGCTGTGCAATATGGGACTATTCGGCTGGGATTTCAAGCGCAAATTTGGCGCTTTCTTTCAAATCTGAAAGCTTCCGGACTTTTCAGTCTTTCTAAAAACCAAATTAACTTCACTTTCGATGACAGAAGCTGTCACTCTTTTGTTTTATTTTAGGGTGATGCGTTTCCAACCCTGAACCCGATTTCTGAGCATGCCCGTACCCCGCGAACAGCTTTGGCTAATGAAGCCCGATAATCCGCTTGCCGAGCGTCTCGGCTGCGGTTTCTGGGAGGCCGTGCCCAAATCGCCGGGCGTGTATGTGTTTTGGTCGGCAGCCGGCGAGGTGCTTTATGTCGGGAAATCGGGCAACCTCCGGAACCGGCTGCTGAGCTACCGCAGCGCCAGACCGCAGTCCGTTTCCCGAAAAATTATCCGGCTGATCCGTGAGGTGTCGCGCATCAGCTGGCAGGAGCTGCCTGATGAGACCGCTGCCCTGCTCGAAGAAAACCGCCTGATACGGCTGCACCGGCCGGCCTTCAACAGCGCAAATAAATCCCCGGAAACCTACTACTACATTTTGCTCAGCCGTCCGGCCGAAAATGCACTCGGGCTTGAGCTGCGTATGTCGGTGCCCGATGGCTTTCAGGGGGATGTGTTCGGAGCCTTTAAGGGGCACGCGCCGGTAAGGGCTGCTTTAGGTGCCCTCAACCGGCTTCTGTACCGCTTCAGCGCGGCACACAATGGCGGCGCCCTGCCGCGCGAGCTCGTGCGGGTGCTCACGCCACGCAGCTTCACCCACACCTTTGATGTGCCCTGCGATTCGGTGCACCGGCTCGTCCGTGATTTCCTCGGCGGGCAGCAGGCCGGGCTGCTGCAGCTGTTCGAGGGGCCTGAAGCGCAGGCCGAAGCATCAGCGGGACGCTTCGCACAAAATCAGCTTCAGGATGATGCGCGCAGCCTCAGCCATTTTTTCGTGAGCCGGGCCGCGCTCAACGCGCTGATTGTGAGCCGCTTTGGCCTGCGCACAAGCCTGCTGCCGCAGGCCGACTGCGATGACTTTAGGGTGATGCTCTCCCGGCCCTGAGGAGTAGCGTCTGGTAGTTCAAGCGCCGCCCGGTTTTGCGCGTTAGGGCGACATGGACCCAAAAAGCACGGGATTGGCCGCAGGCTTAGGACGCAAGAACTGCCATGAAAAACAGTGATGCGCACGGAGTTCGCCCAAAAAAATAAAAAAGCGGGAACAGCGGTGTGCCGAACCTTCAGCTTCAGAGCTCGGCGATTACGGCTTCGTGTGCGTCGGTGTCGTACACCGCAACGGTTGCGCGCTCCCCGAACCCGTGCGCACTGCCGGGGTTGACCCACATCGTTTTGCCCTCCGTTTTGATGTGCGGACTGTGCGTGTGCCCGCTCACAACGAGGTCGTACAGCCTGCATTTTACGAGCGCCTCGGTAATGCCCTCCTGCGTGCCGTGATACAGGGCGATGCGGCGTCCGCCGAAAGTGAGGTCGGCAAACTCCGCATGATGCTCGGCTGAAATGCCATCCATTTTCATTAGGATGCGGTAGGCGTCGCCGTCGTTGTTGCCAAAAACCGCGTGCAGCTCGAAGCCTTCGAGTTCGGGCACGGCAAACGGGCTGCAAAAGTCGCCCGCATGCAGCAGGGTCGAAACGCCCTGAAGCCGGAACAGGCTCATGGCTTTGCGGATATGGGGCAGATGATCGTGGGTGTCTGAGATGAGTCCAATTTTCATAATGAAGCAATTCGTTGAAGAAAGTTCTTTTCAATTAGCAAAAAAATAAGACTGAAAGCAAGAAGCAGCTGTAGGGTCGTGAGCCAGCATCTCCCTGTTATTTGGGGAAAACAGCCGGTTTTCAGTGAGCGACACCATATTAAGATAAAATAGTCTTAATTATTATTTGCACCCGACACAACAAACCCCTACCTTTAATTAAAGACAATTTAGTCTTATTTATAAACGCAGCTTTTCCAACAGGCTGCGGGTTTCAAAACAACCAAATTTTTTTTCTTATGAAAACGACAGTATTAAAAACGGCATTTTTGGTCGGCTTTATCGTGCTGCTCAGCGGCAGTTTTCAGAAAGCTGAGGCCTGCGACTGGTGCAACAATCAGTTCTTTGTAGAGCTTCATACCACCCGCAGCGGCACCCTGGTTTCCGACGAGCTGCTCCGCGCGGTTAAGGCGCAGGGCGATTTCGAAACCTATGCTGCTACCTCACGCCTTCGTGAGCGCGTTGAAGGCATGCAGACGGAAAACGCAGCTTTGGCAGCTGCGCCTGTTACGCCGCCATTAGCTGCTCCGGCGGCTTCGCAAACACGGGGCGCGGCTCAGGCTTCGGGCATCTTCCCCTCAGATCACCCCTTCATCGATATCATCAACCGGGATAACAGCCTTGAAACCCCGGCTACGAGCTACATCCCGCAGGATGCCGATGTGGTGCCCGACGCCCGCATCACCATCACCCTGCAGGAAGGCGAGGTTTATCTGGGCAACGGCGTGATGTACAGCGGCTTCACCGTTGACGGCTCCATCCCCGGCCCGACGCACGTAGTGCAGGAAGGCGACATCGTGGAGTTCACGGTGGTCAATAACGGTCAGATTCCGCACGGGGCGTCTATCCACGCGGCCTACACACAGACCTCAAAATACCTCGGACAAATCCCCGCAGGTCAGAGCCGTACCATGCTGTTTCAGGTGAACACACCGGGCGTGTTCCTGTATCACTGCGCGCCGGGCGGACATGCCATACCCATGCACATCATCTACGGGCAGTACGGAATGATGATTGTGGAGCCCAAACAGAAGTTCAGGCTGGAAGAAGAACTGGGCCGCGGGCCCGATATCGTGCTGAACATTTCGCAGCACGAGTACTATGCCAACGGCAAGGATGCCGTTACCGGACAGGGCAACCCCATGTACACCGCGTTTAACGGCAAGCTTTTCCGCTACGTTGAAGAGCCCATCATGGCGCAGCCCGGCGATTATGTGCGCGTGAACTTCCTCAATATCGGCCCGAACCTGGTTTCCACCTTCCATCTTGTCGGCATCATCTGGGACTACGCCTACTGGCAGGGTCACCCGGCCAACATCTTCCAAGGCGGGCAAAGCGTGCTTGCGGGCCCCTCCGACTCCTGGACCATCGAGTTCCGCGTTCCGCCTGATGAAGGTGCCTACACCATGCTATCCCACGCCGTAGGCTCAACCGACCGCGGAGCCATTGGCCTGCTGATCGCCAAAGAGAGCGCCGAGCGCACGCAGGTTGACGGCCGCGGCCCCGTGCACACCACCGAAGAGCTGGCTGAATTCCGCGAAAGATCGCGCCGCACCATCTCCCCTTTCGCCCCCGGCACCGAAGATGTTGACGTACCCGTGCGCTTCGACGAAAACACCGATGAAGTAATCGTGCGCATCATCGGCAACTCGTACTACCCCAAAATTATCGACATCAAGCCCGGCACAACGGTTACCTTCATCAATGAAGATGTGTTCACCTACCTGAGCGGCGAGTTTTCCGGCCTGCACAACGCCGTAGCCATTGGCGGACCCGAGCGCTTTGTTTCCCCGCTGCTCACCCATGCAGAAAGCTGGTCGTTTACCTTCACGGAAGTGGGTGAGTACACCTATATGTGTACCCCTCACCCCTACATGCGCGGCATAATCCGCGTAAGCGAAATTGAAGGGGACGGCTTCTTTGCGTCAGCCGGCTTCGGCATAGCAGGCATGCTTATCGCGCTGCTTTCCATCCTGATCGCCTTCATGGCCCTTCGCAGAAAACCCGCACAGGCCTGAAACCGACCGACCTCCCAATCCTGAACCTGAACCTGAACCCGAACCCGGCGCTGCTTTAGCAGGACCTATTCACT
>JAFIET010000128.1 GCA_020832405.1 Balneolales bacterium | reverse complement strand
CAGGGTGGTGTGAGAGGACGGAAAGGGAATTAATCCCTTTCCTCCTACTCGATTGCCTGTTTGGGTTGATGGCACGCGGATTTTTTGGATCGGGCGGGATTTGCGCGGTTTTTTTTAAGATTTAACATTTTGTGGTTTCGGGGGAAGACGATCCCGAATTTCCGACTATCATCTTTTTGACTAAAGGGCAGGTCCGGTCCGGTTTGGTGGATATCTCACATAATCTTTGACCGGATTGTATAGCTGTTCACCCAGCGTGCCGCTAATGCACTCCCACCAAATGATCAGCGTTCGATATGATGTTTTCCGGGATAAGTAGGGCAACAGTGTGCGGGTGCAGGGATTTTATCTTAGCGAGACCGGCGTGATCCGGCGCGGAGGAGTCGATGGGGATCGCGGTGCAGGGGCCCAAATTCGGTATAAACCCTGATTAAAAATCCCCTCTCCTGAAGAATGAGATGTAAAGCTTCGCAGCCTCTTTCAGGAGAGAGGTTGGCGGGAAGACAAAACCAAAGTTGTTCTCAGACCAGCCTCTTAAACTCCGGTCCCGGCTCCTTGGGTGAGGCCCTCAGGGCCAGCTCCTGCCGCATGTCAGTGATAATGCGCTGCAAGTTTGCGGTGATGTCTTTTTTGCCGGTTCCCAGCGTTTCGCGCGCCAGCGGTTTGCCGAGCTGCAGGAAGAGGTCCGGCTTGGGGTTGTGCATCATGTGGCTAAGCTGAACAAGTGGTACGATATCGACGTGATTGGCGAGCTGCGGCAGCATCCATCCCACGCCTGACTCAAAGGGTGATTCGGCGAGCACGGGATTGGTGATTTTGCCCTCGGGGTAGAGGAACAGGCTGCGGCCGGTTCCGCCGTTGAGCCAGTCGATGCCGTAGCGCAGCGAGCCGAGCGCCGAGCGCGGATCCTTACGGTCGATGGAGTAGCAGCCAATCCGCCGGAAAAAAGGGTAGCGGTCCACCTGTTCCCACTCCATCACCGCGCGCGGGGTTTGCCGCAGCAGCTTCTGATTGAGCAGCAGGGGCGTGAGCGCATCCCACCAGGCGTTGTGATTGCCCACATACAGCGAGCTTCGGCCTCTGAGCGCATCCCCCGAGCCATAATCGTTCTGCAGCCATACCGCCCGAAAGGTGCGTTTGGCGAGGAAGCGCGTTACCTGATAAAAAAAAGCCGGCACAACGCGGCTGTCGATGGCATCGATAAAGGGGCGGGCTTCTGAGCGGGTAATCGCTGGAGCGGGACTTGACATGAAAACGAGATTTCGGATAGGAGGGATGAGTTGCGCTCCCAAGATACGGACTCCTGCGCTTCATCGGGGCATGATGTGGGAAAGGTGACGGACGTGGTTTGCTGACCGCTTTCTTTGGGATGGTTCTTTTAAAAATGCCTGCTGCCACATAAAAAGCGGAAACCTTTTAACCGCATTTCGTATTTTGTATGATGCATACCACCTTTTACAACTGCCCGGCCACCTGACCGAAATATTTTTCAGAAACATGCCCGAATCCTTCCCTTTTAAACCATTTGCAGGCACCGCGCTACTAAGCCTGCTGCTTAGCACCTTCATCCTCAGTTTTTCCTCACAGTCCAGCGCGCAGGCGCAGGCGCAGGAGCTCCGCCGCATGGAAGTCGAGCGGGTGGCTTCAAACAGGGTCGCGGTATTTCAGAATTACCATGAGTTTGCCGCGGTCATGATTGAGAGCAGCATCCCAGGGCTTCAGATTGATTCCAACCTCGAAATTGTGGCCGATTTGTCGGAGCCGGCGAGCGGGGTGTACCGGGTGATTGTGCATCCCTACCGGCAGACCCTCTACCTGCGCGCCCCCGGCTACATGGAAGCCCGCGTGAACACCGGCGTGATACAGGCCCGGCAGGTCATCGAATTTACCGCCGAGCCACAGGCCCGCAGCCGGAACCTGATCTCGGTGATATTTAACGTGCAGCCGGAGGATGCTGTGATTCTGGTTGATGGTGAACGGATATTTTCAGGGGAAACAAATTCACTTCCTGCGGGCAGCCGCGAAGTCCGCATCGAACGTGAAGGCTACCGGTCAGTCGATGATGTAGTTGAAGTGAGTGATCGGAATATTTTGTTTTCTTACAGCATGGATCAGGTACGGCAGGAATTGGTGCGCATCATCACGGACCCTCCGGGTGCAGAAATTCGTGTAGATAATGTAAGGGAAGGAATCTCTGACCACCGTGGTGTTTTTGAAATGTTCCGGTTCCCGGAAGAATACTTTTTGACTATATCGGCTGATGGTTATTTGCCGGTACAAACAGCTATTGAGGTATCTGAAGATGATATAAATGAGTTCCAGTTTGCTCTCCAAATTAATTCAGGCAGATTGAGACTTACGCTAAACCCTACGGATGCAATAGTGAGAGTAAATAGGCAGGAAGTAACTTTATACAATGGTGAACTCTTACTACCACCTGGCCTGCACAGCATAGACGTAAGTCGGGAACATTATGATAGCTATACAGAAAACCTGCGAATTGAAATTGGTGAAGTAATATCACGACAGATTTCTTTAACGCCCCATACGGGGAGTCTGCAAATTATAGTATTACCTAGTGATGCCCAGGTAAGATTGATTGATGACAAGGGAGAAGTAAAGCAGATGTGGGTGGGGAGCAGAACCCTCGGTGAATTATTAGCTGGAAACTATATCATTGAATTAAGCGCAAACGGATATGACACCAAAAATGAATCGGTAGTAATTAATCGCTCAGAAGACATTGGTTTAAGACTTGAGATGATCGGAAATAATTCTACGGTTGAAGGTAATATTTCAGGTACAGCAGCTTCGCCAGATCTCCGTTTCCGCGATTTAGAAACCGTTGTTGTTGAAGTAGTAAGCCTGAGAACTTCAAGAATATGGATGGATCGTAATCTTGGTGCTTTGCATGCTGCTGAATCTCCAACAGATTCTGATGCTTTTGGCGATTTGTATCAATGGGGAAGAGGAGCTGACGGGCATCAAAAGAGAAGTTCCTTTAATCGCTCGATTCTAAGTGAAACAGACAATCCTAACTCGGGTAGTTTCATTTTATCAACAAGACGTCATAGTAATTGGAGGGTGAGCAATAGTGGGAATCTTTGGCAGGGAGTTAATGGTGTAAACAACCCTTGCCCGACCGGATTCCGGCTTCCAACACGAGCAGAATGGCAACAGGAACAGCCCTCACATGGTATTGATGATGCTAATACAGCTTATGATTCACCTTTAAAGTTAACTCTGGCTGGTATGCGAAACGGCTTTGACGGAAGAATTCAAAGGGATGCCAGAATTGGGTATTACTGGACATCATCCATAAGTGGTACTGAAGCGCAATATTTTGAAATCAACTATAGACAAAATGAGTTGGGTTCAATTAGTCGGGCTTCTGGACTTTCTGTTCGTTGTATAAAAGATTTAAATCAAAAAAATGTTCAAACCAATTAGAATGCCCGAATCCTTCCCCTCTAAACCATTTGCAGGCACCGCGCTTCTAAGCCTGCTGCTCAGCACCTTCATCCTCAGTTTTTCTCCACAGTCCGCTGTGCAGGCGCAGGGGCAGGAGCTCCGCCGCATGGAAGTCGAGCGCGTGGCTTCAAACAGGGTCGCGGTATTTCAGAATTACCACGAGTTTGCCGCGGTCATGATAGAAAGCAGCATCCCCGGGCTTCAGATTGATTCCAACCTCGAAATTGTGGCCGATTTGTCGGAGCCGGCGAGCGGGGTGTACCGGGTGATTGTGCATCCCTACCGGCAGACCCTCTACCTGCGCGCCCCCGGCTACATGGAAGCCCGCGTGAACACCGGCGTGATACAGGCCCGGCAGGTCATCGAATTTACCGCCGAGCCACAGGCCCGCAGCCGGAACCTGATCTCGGTGATATTTAATGTGCAGCCCACGGATGCGGTGCTTTTTGTGGATGGTCAGCAGACCCCGATTAACGAAACCGTTCAGCTGCCCGCCGGCACCGCCGAAATACAGCTTGAGCGGGAAGGCTACCGCACCCTCGAAGACGCAGCCGAAATCAGTGAGCGCAACATCTCCTTCACCTACCGCATGGAAGAAATTGATATCGTACCGGTGAGAATCCGCTCGAACGTTGAAGGCGCGCGGGTTACGATTGACGGGATGGACCGGGGGGAAACGGACCGCACGGGTACAAGAGCGCTGTTTATGTACCCCGGCACGTATTCCGTGCAGGTTTCACAAACTGGCTATGTATCCCAAACCCTGCCCGTGCAGGTTTCCGAAACCGGCGAAAACCTGTTTATCGTGAACCTCGTGCGCAACATAGGCGAACTTGCGCTGAGCGTAGCACCTGCCGATGCAACGGTGCTGATTAACCGTGAAACCTACACCGGACAAAGCCTGATTGAACTTGCCCCGGGGCGCTATCGTCTCGAAATCGCAAAAGAACACTACGAGCCGCACTCGGAATCCATCGACATCGCCCTCAACCAAAGGCTCAGCCGAAACATCACCCTGGAAGCACACACCGGAAGCATGCAATTCAGCGTAACGCCAAACGACGCCCGGGTTCAGCTGCTTGACGAAAGCGGACGGCTCGTGAATGAGTGGACGGGGATACAGCTGATAAGGGGGCTGAAGGCGGGGCGGTATGTGATGAGGGTATCGGCTGAAGGGCATCAGTCAGCAGACCAAATGATAAACATTTTTAAAGATCAAGTATTAGAGATTGATAAGGTTTTGATAGAAGGAAATATCTGTGGCGAACCTATCACAGATATAGACGGGAACAGTTATAATACTGTTCAAATTGGAAGACAATGCTGGATGGCGGAGAATTTGAATACCAGCCGATACCGGGATGGAAGTGAGATTCCTAACGTAAGGAGTAATAATCAATGGACTGTTCAGAGAAATGGCGCATGGGCATACTATGAAAACGACTTATCAAATGGTCAATTCTTTGGTAAACTTTATAACTGGTTTGCGGTGACCGACCGCAGGGGTCTGTGCCCGGAAGGCTGGCGGGTGCCAAGCGACGCAGACTGGACAGCGCTTGAAGATTATTTGGGTGGCCGAAATGTTGCAGGAGACAAGCTTAAGGAAAGGGGAACACAGCACTGGCGTTCTGCCAACACCGGGGCAACGAACGAGAGCGGTTTTTCAGCTCTCCCGGGCGGTTGGCGTAGCGACTTCAATGGGGCATTCGGCGGCATGGGTTCTGACGGCTACTGGTGGAGTTCTTCCGAGGGCCTTGCTAGTGACTCCTGGAGTCGCAGACTTGGCCATGGTAATGCTATGGTGTCCCGTAACTACAACTTCAAGAGGGTTGGATTCTCAGTCCGTTGCGTCGGGGATTAGACCCTTTGAACACTTGACCCTTTAACACCGCGCGAAGCGCGGTCGAATTTTTTTTGGATGGCTACCCATTGAGGATGAGAACAACAACCCAAGCCTCCCCGTGTCATCATATATTAGTTGAGCGGCAACGAGCAGCTGTTTTGGATAATAATCCTACAATCTTAACTTGTACGCAAACATGAAGGTGAAAGCGCGTTGGTACCCTGTTTTCTGTCATTGAGCTTCGAGCTCGTTCGGGATGAAACCAACGCGCTTAACTCCACTAAGCAAGAACAGTTCATAAGGCTTCGAGCCAGCATAAATGATGGATATGCTATATGGAGTCCTTCATGATTATTACCAT
>JAFIET010000127.1 GCA_020832405.1 Balneolales bacterium | reverse complement strand
GGCTCGAAGAACCGGAAATAATCTTCGCCTTCAAAACTGATACGCGCATCGAAGGTGCCCGCCGGACCCGGAGGCGGGGCAAACTGATCGTACTGCGGGTCAAAGCCCGAAGTAGCATCAGGGGCCGTACCGATGGTGAGGGTTATGGAATTACTGCCCGCATCGGAAACGGACAGGAAGGTAGCAAAGTCAGAGGTGCCGGGATCGGGGTCGATTATTGCCTCCAAAGCCCCCCTGCTGTCCCCCCTGCCAATACCCCCGGCAAATTGCGCCTGAGAGGTTTCCCAGCCAAATACCAAAAATGCTATCGCTGTTATTAAATATCTTGTTTTCATTGCACGTAAGATTTGTTGATATTTCTCATTCTGTTATTCAAAAACGTTGGGGGCTTCGCCCCCAAACCCCCTATAGCCTAACCCCCAACGGCAGCCGGCAACGACCGCACACCCCGGAAGCCGTGGTTGGCGCGCCGATTGGAATCGGTGAGGGCGGCACCAGAGCGTAAAGAGACCCGGAGACCCGTAGCATCGACGTACCAGGCGCCCCCGCGGGAGCCGGAGCCGGTGGCACCCGTTATGCCGCTTGAACCACCACCCGGCCAAGCCTCTACCGCACCATGACCAGCTGAAGTGAGGAATCCATTGCCGTGCAATCCTGTAAAGCTACGACCTGTAGCGTTACCCACCGTAACCGGACGCTCCCACAAATTCCCGCTTAGCTCCATAATACACCAGTACCCCGCGCCAGACTGCGCACGCGTTGTACTTCCATGCGCAAACGAACCCACACGCACCGGGCCATTAATTGGATTACCGTTTTGCCAGTAATTCGCATTCGCTCCGGCAGGGGTAGGCACCTCATCCGCCTGCCCTGCATTGCTTAAGCCGGTTGCCCGGGTAATACTTGTGCTGCCCCAGGCATACTCATTGGCTACCGGTGTGGCCGGGCCGCGCGCTGCCTTTTCATATTCGAGCTCCGTCATCGGACGCAAGCCCGACCAGTCCAGATAGGCCGCGCCGTCCATCCAGCTCATAAAGTTATTGGCCACGTAGGGGTTGGTAGTGGTATGTACCCCATCACTAACGGTGATTCCGCTCCGATTGCCACCACTCATACGGCGTGTATTGGCCTGAGAGGGCGTTAGCGTATTCAAAAAATCCACATACTGCTGCTGGCTGAGCGAATACTTCATACTGTAGAAGCCATCTATACCGGTTGGGTAGTGTTCGTGCAGGCTAATGGTACTCCATGAGGCACCCCACAGACAGCCAGTGGTGTTGGCTATGCAGCCATCCCAGCTTTCTGTGGCCAAAAATGGGCCGCTGCCGCCACCCGCTCTAAAATGGCCATCTTCGTTTCCTCCGCTGCCCAGCCAAAACGGGCCAGGCGCTACATACACCATTTCTATGGCAAACCCATCAATACCCAGTTCTGGCGGGTTGGGCACACGATCCAAACCTTATTTCCTGCGCAGTTGGTTTCCGGTGGGTGATAAGGTGCCGCTGCCGTTTTGGCTGCGGTAAATAAAGGCGCCCACGCCGGGGTTGTCCGTGCTGTGGTAGGCTGTGCGCTCATTGGGCACGCCAATTTCGAGGGTAGCCGGTGTGCCGCTGCCTGTGCTGTGGCCGCTGCTGTGTAGTTTGGCGTGTTGCCACTCCCCATTGCCTACCCGGTACTTTACAAACACCCAGGCGGCATCCCAGTTGCCCACATTGTGGCCGTCACCCGGGAAAATGTTATTCGTACGCCAGGAGTTTTCCCAGCTTAGGTCGAACTGTACCAGCCAGTAGCCCTCAGCCGTGTTTTGGCCGGTAAGGACTACATTGGTGACCTGTATGTTGTTGGCGAGTGAAGCTGCCGGCACGCAGCTCAGGCAGATTATGATCAGCGCGGGTAAATACCCTTTTAGGGTTCGTGAAATAAATTGGGTCATGTGTCTGTGTTATATTTTTTGATTGGTCGTGTGTGCTTTTCTCTGCGTTAAATGCCGGTTAATGCTCGTGCTTCACCAGCATCCCAAACCCCATAGCCACTGTTAAAATCAGATTTTTCATTTTCATGGTGTTTTGTAATTAATAAAAAGACAAAGCCGGCCCGCCTTCAGCCAGCTGCGAAATCGGTTTTTCCCGGAGCGTTACCTGTGGTTGAATACACAAGCGTACCGTGCTGATTTTATTCACTATGCGTCTGTAAGATGCTTTAAAGAATGCCGCTGAAGGGTGCCCCTGTGTTTCGGTTTTTCGTTACCCCGCCCTGACCTGCCTTTTCATAAGATGTATGTAAAATTGTAATTCTTGTATCAAAATAGCATTAATAGTTAATATAGCCTATCTATAATCGTTACAAATAAACTACCCCGCGCAACCAGCACATTATTTTTCTGACTCCGCCCCGGTTCCTGCACATTTATTTTCAAGCCGCCCGAAAACCCGACATCTTTAACATCTCCATCCCCCCCCACCCCACAAATCCCTTCCCCCGTTTCGCCGGAATTTGCTATGTTACCCGCCAACCTTCATGAATTAATCTTTTTTCGATGCCCGTAAAAAAATCAGAACTTTACAGCTCGCTTTGGAAAAGCTGCGATGAACTCCGGGGCAGTATGGATGCCAGCCAATACAAGGATTATGTGCTCGTGCTGCTGTTTATGAAGTACGTTTCCGATAAGGGCGACCGCCTTGTGGATATTCCCGAGGGCGGCAGTTTTAAGGATATGGTGAAGCTGAAGGGGCAGCCCGATATCGGGGACCGCATCAATAAGATTATCGGGGCGCTTGCCCGCGAGAACGATCTGAACGGCATTATTACCGTGGCCGACTTTAACGATGATGAGAAGCTCGGCAAGGGCAAGGAGAAGGTGGACCGCCTGAGCAATCTGATTGAGATTTTCGAGAATGAGAACCTGGATTTCAGCAGTAACCGGGCCGAAAATGACGACCTGCTCGGCGATGCCTACGAGTACCTGATGCGGCATTTTGCCACCGAGAGCGGCAAGAGCAAGGGTCAGTTTTACACCCCGGCCGAGGTTTCGGCCATTATGGCCAAGGTGATCGGCATTGAGCGGTCGGCGAGTGCTTCTGAGTCGCTGTACGACCCCACGAGCGGCTCCGGCTCGCTGCTGCTGAAGGCATCCGACGAGGCCCCGCACGGCATCACCATTTACGGGCAGGAGAAAGACAACGCAACCCGCGCCCTTGCGGTCATGAATATGTGGCTGCACGGCAAGCCCGAGGCCGAAATTGTGCAGGGCAACACCCTGGCCGACCCGCAGTTTACCGACGAGCAAACCGGCAAGCTCAAAACCTTCGACTATGCGGTCTCCAACCCGCCTTTTAGCGATAAGGCCTGGAGCAATGGTCTCGATGCCGAAAACGATCATTTTGAGCGCTTTAAGGGCTACGGACTCCCGCCGCGCAAGAACGGCGATTTCGCCTACCTGCTGCACCTCATCCGCTCGCTGAAAAGTACGGGCAAGGCCGCCATTATTATGCCGCTGGGCGTGCTGTTCCGGGGCAATGCGGAGTCGGTAATCCGGCGGCAGCTGGTTGAGCGCGGCTACATTAAGGGCATTATCGGGCTGCCCGCCAACCTGTTTTACGGTACCGGCATCGCGGCCTGCATTATTGTGATTGATAAGGAAGATGCGCAGCAGCGGCCGGGTATTTTTATGATGGATGCCTCCAAAGGCTACATGAAAGACGGCAACAAGAACCGGCTGCGCTCGCAGGATATCCATAAAATGGTGGATGTTTTCAACAAGCAGCTGGAAATCGGGAAGTACAGCCGGCTCGTGCCCCTTTCGGAAATTGCCGATCCCAAAAATGATTACAACCTCAACATCCCCCGCTATATCGATAGTCAGGAGGAGGAAGACCTTCAGGATATTGGCGCGCATCTGCAGGGCGGCATCCCGGAGCGCGATGTGCAGGGGCTGAACGAGTACTGGAAGGTGTACCGCAGCCTGAAAAACGACCTGTTCCGTGCCCATGCCCGGCCCGGCTATCTCGAGCTTACCGTTGCGAAGGATGCCATCAAAAACGCCATTTTCAGCCATGCGGAGTTCAGGGCGTACAGCGATGAGATGCAGGCGGTTTTTGACGGATGGAAGCAGCACAGCGCCGCTTACCTGAAATCGCTGGGTGAGGCCTGCCCGCCTAAGGAGGTGATCCGCCACATTTCCGGCTCGCTGCTCGATACCTACGGCGGCCGGGCGCTGGTGAGCAAGTACGATATTTATCAGATTCTGATGGATTACTGGGCTGAGGAAATGCAGGATGATCTGTACGAGCTTTCCGCCGACGGCTGGAAGGCCGGAAATGAGGTGACCCGCCTGATGAAGAAAGCCGCCAAGAAGGGCGGCAAGGATAAGGAAATAGGCGGGATTGAGGGCCTCGAAGGCCGGCTGATTCCGCCGCAGCTGATGATTCAGGCGTTTTTTGATGCGGAGAAGCAGGCCCTCGATGCGCTCAGCGGTCAGCTGGAAAGTGTGAAGGCGCAGATGGATGAAATGGCCGAAGAGCACACCGGCGAGGACGGACTGCTTGGTGATGCAACAACCGAAAAAGGCAGCCTCACCAAAGGTTCGGTGAATGCGCGGATAAAGGCGCTGGGCCGAAAGGATGCTGAAAATGCCGAGGAATGGCTGCTGCTGAGCACCTACAAAAAACTGCTCGATAAGGAAGCAAGGCTGAAGGCAGCCATTAAGGATGCGGAGCAGCTGCTCGAAGTGAAGGTGATTAAACAGTACCCGAAGCTCAGCGAGGCGGAAATCAAAACGGTGGTGACCGATAAGAAGTGGATGGCGACCCTCGAAACCCGCATTGCTGCCGAGATGGATGCCATCAGCTACCGCCTCACCGAGCGGATTAAGGAGCTCGCGGAGCGCTACGAAAAGCCGCTGCCGGCACTCACAGCTGAGGTAACGGTCCTTAAAAGCCGGGTTGAGCAGCACCTCGAAACCATGGGGTATGTATGGGAATCCTGAGCCTGAACAGCTTCCCGTTAAAACGGGCTTCGGCAGGCGGCTTTCCGGCAGCGACTGAAGGCGCGCCTGCGGAAGGCTGCCCGGGCGGGACAAGCACCGCAAACCCAAAAACCCGGCCTACCGCCGTGCTTAGGGCCGAGGCGGCGGCCACGGCTGACCCTACCCCCAAGCAGCAAGGCTAACCCCCAAGAGAATGATGAACATGCAAACGGAACAGGCTGAAAACGTGAAGACCCCGCAAACCCTAAAACCGGGCTACAAGCAAACCGAAGTCGGGGTGATTCCGGAGGATTGGAATTTAGAGCCTTTAGGTTCTCATTTTGATTTCAAAAATGGACTAAATAAAGAAAAACATTTCTTTGGTAAAGGCACCCCCATTGTTAACTACATGGATGTATTTGAACACTCTATGATAGTACCCGAAATACTCAATGGTAGAGTTGAGCTTTCTTTGGATGAAAGAAAACGATACAATGTAAAGTATGGTGATGTGTTTTTCACAAGAACTTCAGAAACACGCGATGAAATAGGGGTTTCGGCAGTTTGCACTAAAGAATTTCAGGATACTGTGTTCAGTGGTTTTGTTTTAAGAGCAAGACCAATTTCTTCCTTTTTTGATGTTCAATTCTGCCGATTTTGTTTTAGCTCCAGAATTGCAAGACGGCAAATTGAAAGAACGGCCTCAATAACAACACGTGCTCTTACAAATGGCAGACTACTTTCAGAAGTAAAAATCCCCCTCCCCCCTACACTTGCTGAGCAGACCGCCATTTCCGCTGCCCTGTCC
>JAFIET010000021.1 GCA_020832405.1 Balneolales bacterium | reverse complement strand
CCCACCTCCATCCCCTCCTCTTCCGCGAACAGCCGCAGCCGCAGGGCGATATCCTCCTCGCTCAGCGGGGCCTCGCTGCTGAGGAAGCCCTGTGCCGCAAACCACGCTTCGAGCTCGTCGGTTTTGTTTTTGCGGAAGCCGGTGATTTTACCGGCATTTAGCGCCGCAATCAGCTTTTCCGGGTCGTTGGCGCAGTCGTCGCTTTCCAGCAGGGCTATGACCCGCTCCCGGAAGGTGTCGCTGACCGCGCCGGAGGCGTCGATTTCGGCCGCACTGACCGGCTTGTTCCGGCCAGTGCGCCAGAGCCTGATGCGGTAATCCAGCAGCCGGGCTTTTTGCTGAAGCCTGTCGGCCTCCGCGGCGGGCAGCAGTTTTTGGATGGCCGGATGTCCAAGCTGCGCGCGCAGCTGACCCCACACGCTGATGCCCAGCCGGAGCAGTTTTTCGAGCAGGTCCGCATCCTCAAGCAGCTCCGCGAGGTGCAGCTGCTCCGCATCCTGCGTGAGCGGATCGAAGCGGGGCAGCGCCAGCGCTTCACAGTAGGCTGCGATGCTTCTGCCGGCCGCAGCCGGTACTTCGGGCAGGGCCAGCGGGGCGAACACAGCCTCCGAACCGATGGCCCGGGCCGGCTGTTCAGCTTCACCCGCAAGTTGGAAAAACCGCAGCTCCGTCGCCGGGTAATGCTCCGCAATCAGCTGCTGCCATTTGGCGACCTCATCGCCCTGCGCGGTGAAATAGAAAATCTGCCGGCCTTTCCGGCTGATTTCCGCCAGCGCCCCGATGATCGCCTGCGCCCGCAGGTCGTCGCTGTTGGCCAGCAGCTCATCGCACCACAGCGGAAAACGCAGCCCGCTTTCCTGCGTTTCGATCCACGCCAGCCGCACCGACAGCAGCAGCTGAATGCGCGTACCGCTCGAAAGCTCGTCAAGGCCGCGCATGGTGCCATCCTTCACATCCCAGGCCGAAAATCCGCCGTCGCTTACAAGCTCGTACCGCCCCTGCGTAATGTCGCTGAAATACGCCCGCGCCTGCTCCAGCAGCACGGGCACATTGTCGCGCGTAACCCGCTCCTTCAGCCAGCGGTGCAGCCCCTCACCCGCCGCCGCCCGGCAGCTTTGCTCAAACCGCAGCCGCAGGGCTTCCTCCGCATCCGCCTTTTGGGCCAGCGCTTCCTCCATGCTATGCGCCCGCCGCGCCTGCGCAATCAGGGTTTCGGTCTCGGTTTTTTGTGTCTGAAGCGCCGCCAGCTCCTCCTGAACGCCGGAGAGTTCCGAAATCCGGGTTTCGATTTCAGCGGCATCCGTCAGGAAAACCGCATCGCTCTGCGCCGCAAACAGCGGATGCTGCATCACGCGGTTTTTCTCGATCTGCGCGCGCTGCTCCCCATCGCGGACCTCCTCTCGCGCCCCGCGCCATTCCGCGAAGCGCTCTTCCCACTCGAAAAGCCGCGCCTGATCCGCAGCATCCAGTCCGAGTTCGTTCAGCAGCGCGCCGAGCCGCTCACGGTTCCCCGCCAGCTCCCGTTCCAGGGAGGCTATATCCCTGCTGACCGCATTGATTTTCTCCTGAAGCCTGCGCCAGTTTTCATCCTTCCGGCGCAGCTCCCTGATCCGAGCCTGTGCCGCGGCAATATCCGCCGGCTGCGTTTCCGGCCCGGTTTCGTAGGGCCGCATCAGCCGGTGCATTTCGGCGAGTGCTCCGCGCAGCGCCGTTTCGTTTAGGGTGATGCGCGCCTTGCCCTGCGCCCGCTTTTGGTCAGCGGCCTGCCATTCAAGCACGGACTTCACCAGCACAAAAACCGCCGCCGGCTTCTCATGCAGCTCCCCGAAATCAGGCAGCGCGCCCAGCGCCTCTTTCAGGCTTCTCAGCTGCGGATCAAGCCGCTGAAGCGCCTCTCGTTTTTCCTGAAGCTGCCGCGCAAGATTGTTTTTTTCAAGGGTGATGTGTTCCTGCCTCACACGAACTTCGAGCTGACTGATAAAGCTGCTCAGGTTTGTGAGCACATCCCCCGAAACCCACTCTCCCGTAAAAATAAGTCCGGATTTTTGGAAGTCTGCCTCCCGGATGCGGAGGTTTTCGTGCTTCTCTTTTTCGCCCGACCTCAGCCCGGCAACCAGCAGCAGGGGCAGGAGGAGGAGCGCGAGCCAGCCCCAGTCTGTAAGGTGGGTGAGCGTGCCCGCGAGGAGTCCGGCACCTGCCAGCAGCCAGAGCCAGAGTGGCGGGATGCCCGCCGGACGCCGCTGTTCGGCCAGCCAGTCAGACAGCGCCCGGATGGCGGTGCGCAGCGATGTGTCCTCAGGCAGCGGGGCCGGGTCGGCCAGAGATTCAAGGTACCGGATGCGGGCTTCGAGCTGACGCATCTGCATCAGCAGTCCGCTCAGGCTTCGGGAAAATTCCTCCAGTTCCTCCGCGTCTTCCGCGCGGAAATCCCGAAGCTGTTCCTCCGCGATGCTGCTGTTAATCAGGCGCCGGTGCCTTTCACAGCTGACCTCCGCATCCGACAATTCCAGCCGTTGGGAATGAAGCTCGCGGGTGATTTCAGCAGCCTCTTCCATCCGCTCTTCAAGCTCGTCCAGATCGGTCCGGCTGATGCCCGTTTCCGGCAGACCCAGCGCTTCGAGCGCCTCGCCGTGGGCGTTCTGGGCGTGCGTGGCTTGGTCAAGCGCCTTGCGGCTTTCATCGATTTTTTCGTTCAGCCCGCGCAGCTCGGCCGGGTGACCCTCCCGCATGGTTTCGGGTATGGGCGGCAGTGCGTTAAGCCGGAGCCGGGCTTCCTCAGCGGCGGTTTCCGCCCCGCGCCAGGCCCCGAGCAGCTTCAGGAAATCCAGTTCTTGCAGCTGCTCCCCGGCCCTGCGGATGCTCCGGCTGAGGGCATCGAGGCGTCCCGATTTTTGCCGCAGCTCGCGGTCGCCCTGTGTGCGCTCCCGCACAGCACTTTCCGCAGCCTGATGCTCGCGGTACTCCGTAATGCCCAGGTTAGGCCTCGCATTCGGGTAGCCGAGGCTTCGCAGCGCGGCATCGGGATCGTAGCCGCCGATAATCTGACGCTGAATTTCGGCCGAGAGGTCGCGCTCCTCCGCCCGGATGAGGTCGTGCAGCGACAGCAGGTAGCGCTCCGCCGCGGAATCGGGTAGTCCGCTGCTGAAACTCTTGGGCTGACCGCCCTGCAAAAAGGTCGCGCTGTCGCCCGAAAGCGTGCTGCGCCATTCGGACTGTGCCGCGCGGAACGCCCCGCTCAGCCGCCAGCGCCGGTCGGTGCGCCCAAACAGCATCCGTTGCATGCCCCCGGCCAGCGTGCTCTTGCCCGCTGCATTCGGCCCCGCGATGATGTTGATACCCGGGCTGAATTCGCCCTCGGGCAGCTTCAGCCCGCCCGGAAACCCCGGACTTTCGGAAATCCGGATCGTTTTAAGGTGTACGTTTTCAGCCATGCTGCGCCTCCTTCTGCCGGAGGAGTGCGGTGAGCAGCCGCAGCATTTCCTCCTCGATCAGAGTGATAGTTTCGGGGGATGTGCTTCCGGGCAGTCCGCCGGCAATCGGGGCGAAAACCGGCAGCCGCCCGACCGCTGAGATTTCTTCGGTCATGCGCCGGATGAATGCAACCGACTCCGGACTTTCGGGCTTCTCCCGAAGCGTGAGCAGCTGCGCGGCGAGCACGCCCGCCGGACCTGTCTCCGCGGCAAGGGTTTCCAGCGGAGGCAGCCCGGGCCTGGCTTCTGAGACCAGGCGGCGGAGCGTAACCAGCAGCCCGCCGCTCCGGAATTCCTCCTGAGCCACGGCCCCGATATGTCGCTGAAGGCCTTCCGGATCGGGGTGCGTGCCCGTAAACCGCAGATCGGCAACGAGCCGGCTGACCTCCCCCAGATCAGCCTCATTCTGACGGCAAAAGTCCGTGACCGACTGCTGCACGGCCGCACGTAAATCCGTCTCGGTAGAAATGTCCCCGGCCGGCACCGGAAGCGACTCGTAGCGCACCGCCGAAAGCGGGATGAACCCGTGCGTGAGGCGGCCGCCTTCGAGGGTGAGGCGCATGGCCCCGTGCGGCCCGGTCTCCTTGGGGCTCAGCGCCTGAAGCGAGCCCGGGTAAGCGATAAAAGGGCCGGATGACTGCAGCACCGCCGGCTTATGGATGTGTCCCGTAACCCAGGCCGTAACGCCCGCCTGCTGCATACGCGCAGGCGAAAGCGGCGCGTAGCTGCTCTCCCGCACCGCATAATCGCCGTGCACCAGGCCAATCACCGGAATATCGTTCCGGAGGAGGTCAGCGGGCAGCGACAGCAGGGGATCATCATACACATGCCGGGCCGGAAACGACCATCCCACAAACTGTATTTCGGTGCCCGAAAGGCTAAGGGTGATACCGCTCCATTGGCCGCCTTCACCCAGAAAATGCACATTCGGCAGGTTCAGCTGACGCAGCAGGGCCGGCAGCACCTCAAAATCGTGGTTGCCGGCAGTAACGACAACCGGAATATCGTGGTCGCGAAGCAGCGAGAGTCCGGCGGCAAGCGCCTCAAAGGCCTCGAAAAAACCGGAGGCCTCATCGACCACATCGCCGGCCAGCAGCACAGCCCCGGCACGGGAATCAGCCGCGAGCCGGGCCAGCCGCAGCCAGCCGGCCGAAGCCCGGAGCAGGTCCGGTTCCGGCCCGAAACCAGCCCCGGCCCCGGCAGCAGAACCGGCGGCAGCCGCAGCCGCGCGCCGCCCCAGGTGGAGATCAGCGGAAAGGAGGAGGGTAGGCATGGGGGGATTTTTTTGTAAAAAAGGAGACTACAAAGTAATATACCAAACGATGTAGCCGAAATCCCATTTGTAGTCTGATGCTAACGCCCTTGATAATTCCGGCTTACATTTTTTGGGTAAACTCCGTGCACATCACGGTCTTTCGTGCCTGACCGATAGCCCTTAAACCTACGGGTAATTCCTTGCTTTCAGGGTTGAGCCATATGTAAGAAAGCAACCTAAAAAGCTGAATTTCCAACACCGCTTTGATGTTTTCTAAGGCTCACTTATCAGGTAATCTAACCACACAATCCCCCCATGCCCCTAACCCCCAACACCCTGGCCCCCGATTTTTCCCTGCCTGATCAGAACGGTACCCTCGTTTCCCTCACGGACCTGATTGCCGAAGGTCCGGCGGCGGTGTTTTTTTATCCGAAGGATGACACCCCCGGCTGTACCCGGCAGGCGTGCTCGTTTCGGGATAACTATGCCCGGCTAACGGCGAAAGGCATCAGGGTTGCGGGCATCAGCCGGGATGATGCCGGCTCGCACACGGCCTTTCAGCAAAAACACGAGCTGCCGTTCACCCTGCTCTCCGATACCGATGGTGCTGTTCACCAGGCCTACGGCTGCACCCTCTTCGGCCTGCTGACCCGCCGCGTGACCTTCCTGATCGGCCCCGACCGCCGCATCCGCCTCGCCCACGAAAGCAACATCCGCATGGACAGCCACGTGGAGGCGGTGCTTAGGGCACTGTAGGCGGGCGGGTGGCAAAATGAGAGAAGCTCGTTTTTTGCATCATTGCAACTACCCCTTAAGCCGGCTTGAAATTTGCCTGCTTTCGGGTATAGCTGAATCAGCTTTGGGTCAGGTTCATATCAAGGCCATATCAAGGCCATAAATATATGGCTTTGATATGGCCTTGATATGGGTTTGTGCCAAACTTAGTCCCTCAGGTACAAGGAAATGCTCAGTACGGATTGCCGGCAGCTTACCGCGGCCATTTGGAGTCCGGCGGGGTGCGGCAGTCAGGTTAATAAACACATGCCGCAAACAGCTGAGGCCCGGAGATGCGTCTGACCCCAACAGCTAACCCTTTGCCAAACTGTGCAGCTGACTTCCGGATAAAAAAGCAAGGGCTTATCCGCCGATTTGGGATATCAAATCTGCCATTGCAGCCAGTGATGTGCACGGAGTTCCTCCTAAAAAAAATAAAAGCCGGCACTAATTACACCGCTGCGATTCAGTCCCGGCAGCCGCTGCCTGCCCGCGCTTACTTCACCTGTGCTTCATTCTGCCGTTATGGTTTTTTCTTATATTAGGGTCTGATTATGTGATAATCCTTCCAACCCCAATATTATTTAGCAGATATGTATTTCAGTACAACTGATGACAGTATCGAACTCGACAAGATTAAGCAGGACCTCCGTTTCCTGCATGATTGCTACACCGGGATGCTCCGCGATGCCGGTGAAGACGATATCGCCGATATGCTCGACGGCAAGCGTGCCCTGCAGCCGGGTGCCGAACGCCTCAGCAAGGCTTTTTCCATTTATTTCCAGCTCATCACCATTGTAGAAGAAAACGCCTCCGTTCAGCTGCGCCGCAAGCTCGAGGACGAGCACGGCATGGCCCGCATTTCCGGTCTATGGGGCAAAACCTTCATGCAGCTGAAAGAAGCCGGCGTGGATGCCGCCACCATCACCAAAGCGCTGCCGGGTATCCGCATCGAGCCGGTGCTTACGGCCCACCCCACCGAGAGCAAGCGCTCCACCATGATCGATCAGCTTCGCGCCATCTACCTGCTGATGGTGAAGCGCGAGAACAAAGTGTGGACGGCTCAGGAGAAAAAGCAGATTGAGCAGGAAATCCGTGCCGCCATGCAGCGGCTTTGGCTTACGGGTCAGGTGTTTCTGCAAAAGCCCAGCATTCAGGATGAGCTGCGCAACGTGCTGCACTACCTCACCAAAGTATTCCCGAATGTGATGCCGCTGCTCGATCAGCGCCTGCGCGATGCCTGGCGCGAAGCCGGTTTCGATGAAACCATGCTGGAAGGCACCGAAAACCTGCCCCGCATCAGTTTCGGCAACTGGGTAGGCGGCGACCGCGACGGACACCCGTTTGTGACCGCCGATGTTACCCGCGAAACCCTCGAAACCCTGCGCCGCAGCGCGCTGGAAATGATTGATGCCGATCTTGATGTGCTTGCCCGGCGTATGAGCATCTCGCAGTTTGAGGTACAGGTACCGGAAATGCTTCAGGGACGGATTAATGCTCTGGTCGAAGCGCTTGGTAAAAGCGCCGAAGAGTCGTTGGCCCGAAACCCCAAAGAACCGTGGCGGCAGCTATTGAATATGATGCGGCTCATGCTGCCCGAACCTTCGGGGATAAACCCGCAGGGCAGCGTTCGCTACAGCAGCTATCATGAGCTGCTCGAAGATCTGCGCCTGCTTATCGAATCGCTTCGCGCCATTAACGCGAAAGATATTGCGCGCCTCGATGTGGAGCCCATCATCCGGAAAGTATCGGCTTTCGGTTTCCATCTTGCCGCGCTCGATATCCGGCAGAACAGCCGCTTCCACGATCTCGCCCTTTCGCAGCTGCTTGTTGCCGCAGGGGTAGAGGATGGCGAAAACTTCCCGGACTGGAGCGAGGAGCGCCGCCTTGCTTACCTCACGGAGGAGCTGAAATCTACCCGCCCGTACGTGCGCCGCTACGAAGGTCTGGGTACAGAGGCCGATGCGGTAATTGCATGCTATCGCGTGCTTTACCATTATGTGGAGCGCAACGGCTACGACGGTTTGGGCTCCCTCATCGTGAGCATGACCCGCAGCCTTTCCGACCTGCTGGTCGTGTATGTGCTGTGCCGCGAGGCCGGCCTCATGGCCCGTACTCCGGAAGGCATGGCCTGTGTGCTTCCGGTTGTGCCCCTGCTCGAAACCATCGGCGATCTCGAAAAAGGGCCCGAAATTCTGGATACCTTCCTCAGCCACCCCGTTACCCAAAACAGCCTGAAATGGCGGTCCGAAAACCTGAACGCGCCCCGCGCACAGCAGGTGATGGTCGGTTACAGCGACAGCAACAAAGACGGCGGCATCCTCGCGAGCCTGTGGAGCCTGCACACCGCACAGCTCGCCCTTACCCAAACCGGGCAGAAACACGATGTCCGCATCCGCTTTTTCCATGGCCGCGGCGGAACCATCAGCCGGGGCGCCGGCCCTACGCACCGCTTCATCGCGGGGCTGCCGCACGGTACCATTCAGGGCGATATGCGCCTCACCGAGCAGGGCGAGGTGATTTCGCAGAAATACGCCAACCCGCTCACCGCACTCTACAACCTCGAGCTGCTGCAGGCCGGCACAACAGGTAACAGCCTGTTGCCCGAAAAGGGCCGCCGCCTCACGTCAGAGCTGCGCGATCAGCTGGAAGCCATCGTTCATAAGCTGTATCAGTACAGCCTGGAAAGCTATCAGAAACTGGTGCACAACGACGAGTTTGTGCGCTTTTTCGCACAGGCTACGCCCATTGATATCATTGAGTCGAGCAGCATCGGCTCACGGCCCGCCCGCCGTACCGGCAAACGCACCTTCGGCGACCTGCGCGCCATTCCGTGGGTATTCAGCTGGAGTCAGGCGCGGTTTTTCCTCACAGGCTGGTACGGCGTAGGCGCCGCGCTCGAGCGGCTCAAGCAGGAAGAGCCCGAAGCCTTCAGCCTGCTGAGCAAGCATGCCGTCGATTTCATGCCGTTCCGCTACGTAATCACCAATGCCTCCTCGGCCATTGCCCTCACCGATACCGGCATCATGGAAGCCTACGCCGGCCTCGTAGATGACCCCACGCTGGCCGAAACTTACCTTGAGGACATCCGCACGGAGTTTTACCGCACCCGCGATATGCTCGGAGTGCTCTACGGCCACCCGCTGCAGGAGCGCCGCCCGCGCATGTACACCATGATGGGCTTCCGCGCCGAGCGCCTCAAACCGCTGCACGAGCTTCAGATCAGTCAGCTCAAAATCTGGCGCAAGCTCAAGGAAGAAGGCAAAACCAAAGAAGCCGACGACATGCTCCCCGAGCTGCTGCTCGTACTCAACGCCATCGCAAGCGGCCTCGGTACAACCGGATAAGCAAGTTAGGGCTCTCTTTAGCGGAAAGGTTTCGCAAACCACGAAAACCAAAAACGGCAACCCGGGCATTACGGGTTGCCGTTTATTTTTGGGGGAACTTCGGGAACATCACGGTCTTTCGCGGCAGATCAAAAATCCCAAATCAACGGCATGTCCCGTGGTTTTTTTATCCGCGGTCTGCCGTCTGCTGTCTGCGGTCAACCTAAAATCCGCGCTAATCCCGCCCAATCCGAAAAATCCGCGTGCCATCATAGGGTAATAAGTGCTTTTGCGGAATCCGCCCCTTTTGCTTGTTCCCATTAGTGGAACTTTTTATATTCACCTATGCGAGTATTTGCCCGAAAAATATTACGTGAATTTTGGAACCATTATTCCGATAGTGAAGGTGCTTTAAAGGCTTGGTTTTCTGAAACAGAAATTGCCCAATGGAAATCACCTGCTGATATTAAACGAAAATATCCGCACGCCAGCATTCTTGCTCACAACCGTGTGGTTTTCAACATCAAAGGCAACAGCTATCGGTTAGTCGTCAAAATTAATTATGACTACGCACAGGTTTTTATCCGTTTTGTGGGTACACATGCTGAATACGACAAAATTGATGCAACAACCATTTAATCCGGAAATCCATCATGCAAATCAAACCCATACATACCGAAAAAGATTACGAGGAAGCCTTAGCGCGTATTGAAGAAATTTTTGATGCCAAACCGGGTACGAAAGAAGGCGATGAGTTGGAAATCCTGGGCATTTTGGCAGAAGATTATGAGAAAAAGCACTTTCCGGTTGAGGCGCCCAAACCGGCAGAAGCGATCAAATTCCGGATGGATCAGTTGGGCATGCAGCAAACAGATCTGGCGAAATTACTGGGGTCAAAATCCAGGGCAAGTGAAATACTTTCCGGTAAGCGTTCACTTTCACTCCGGCAAATTCAGATCCTGAGTAAAAAGCTCGGTATTCCGGCGGAAATTCTGATTCAGGAACCGGAACCGGTAGCATAGCAAACATAATGCTTAGCACTCCGCCAGCCGGCGGACCTTGCTGAGGATCTTGCATTTTTGCTTGAAAATCAGGCATGTCCGCCCCGCAGCATAAGTGCGGGGCCGGCGATTTCCCTCTGCTTACGCCAGTTTTTCGCAGCGCTTCATGAGGCTGAGGCATTTTTCCTGATCGTGAATCATGCGCGGGAATTTGGTCTGCGCTTTCACTTTCATGTGCTCGGCCTGCCATTCGCTGATGGCGTCTTGTGTGAGGGCGAAAAATTCGGGGAAGCCGATGGCGTCGCCGTTGCGGCGGATCTGATAGCTGCGGTTGGTATGGCGCAGGTCTTCATCTACGGCTTTTGCGAAGGCCGCCATATCGGCGGGGCGCTCGGCAAAGCGGATAAACCACACATGGTGCGGGCTCGCCTTGGCATCCTGATGTACCGCGCCAACGGTGCAGCTCGAGAAAATACCGCCGGTTTTGGCCGTAACCCGCTCGAGGCATTCCTGCACGTGAATGGCTTCGATGGTTTCGCCGTAGTTATCGAGCACATCGCTCGCGCGCCCGGCAACGCGGATGCGCGGCTGCTCGAGATCGGTGAAAATGATGAGGTCGTTGAGCAGGTAGCGCCAAAGGCCCGAGTTGCTCGTAACCACCATGGCGTAGGGCCGGTCGGCTTCAACTTCCCAAACGGGAATGGTTTCCTGCAGGTACAATTCATCCCGGTTTTGTGACGGATTCGGGATAAACTCATAAAAAACATTGTTATCCACCACCAGCTTCATGTCGGTGCGGCTTTGGTCGGTGTTGAAGGCGAAGTAGCCTTCCGAAGCCCCGTAGTTTTCGATGAAGTGGAGGTCCATGCCCTCACACAGTTTCTGCAGGTGATTTTTGTACGAAGGAAGCGGCTCGCCGCCGGAAACCAGCAGTTTGAGGTTGGGCCAGATGTCGCCGATGTGATCCTTACCGGTGTAGTCGAGCACGAGCTGAAAGTAGCGGAGCATTACGGAGGGCAGGGAGGTGAGAACCCGCAAATCGTGCTTAACCCCGCGTTCAACCGCGATTTCGAGCTTGTCTTTGAAGGTCATCCACACGGATTCTTCCGGCTCAAGAATCTGAATCTTCGAAAGCAGTGAGGGCGCCATGAGGGCGAGGTGACCGCTGATTTCCCCGAAAATTACGCCGGGGTAATTCGGGTCGCGCTCGATGGTGCCGGGCAGGCTCATCTGCTTGCCCCAGATGTTGAAAATATTCGGGTGCCGCCGGATGTAGGAGAGCGCTACCCTCCGCAGGAAAATTTTGTCGCTGCGCTCACGGTCAGGAAACAGGGGGATATCTTTCGGGGCACCCGTTGTGCCGGCTGAAATGGCAAATTTGTTCGATTTACCCGGCCAGATGAGGTCCGCTTCGCCCCGCTTGATGGCCTCGCGATAGGGGTCGTAATCCTTAAAACTTGTGATCTGAACGGCCTGCTTGTATTCCTGATAGCTTTTTATGTTTTTGAAATCGTACTTCTTGCCAAAAGCGGTATCAGCCGCATAGCGCAGGTATTTTTCAAGGATGTTGTTTTGTGGCTCAATAATTGATTTCATGCCGGGAAAGAAAGCAGGATGGTATTTAGTAGTAGTAATTTGATTAGTTAACCGGTCTCAAAAGTATGAAATAGCGCCTAAAATCCTAAATAAACTTTTGTGAATCAAAACGGTTGCGAAAGCTTTGCTTTAAAAAAAAGAGCCGCCCGGTCAGCAGTTGACGGAGCGGCTCAGAAGGTAAATTACCGTGTTAAACGTCAGCGAGGGATTACGAACGGCTTTCGAGCGGGATGTACTCCAGATCGGTTTCGCCGAGGTAAAGCAGGCGCGGACGAATCAGGCGGTTGTTACCCAGCTGCTCGAGGTAGTGGGCAGTCCAGCCGCTCATGCGTGCCATTGCGAAGATGGCAGTGTACAGGTCGGGTTCGATACCCATGGAATAGTAAACGGTAGCAGAGAAGAAATCGACGTTGGGGTCGATGTTTTTCTCTTCTTTCATGATTTTTACGATGGTTTCTGACCACTCATAAAGGTATTCCATATTCACTTCTTTGGAGAGGTCTTTGGCAAGCAGCCGCAGGAATTTGGCGCGGGGATCGTAGGTTTTGTACACGCGGTGGCCAAAGCCCATGATTTTTTCTTTGCGCTCGAGCTTGCCTTTAACAAAAGCTACGATGTCTGTTTCCGGATCGAGGCTCTTGAGCATGTTCATTACGGCGGTGTTGGCACCCCCGTGAAGCGGGCCTTTCAGCGAACCCATTGCACCGGTAACGGCTGCGTGCACATCAGCGAGGGTAGCGCAGATAGAGCGGCAGGTGAAGGTAGAGGCGTTCATGCCATGCTCAGCGTGGGTAATGAGCAGTACATCCATGGTGCGGGTTGCATTTTCGCCGGGCTCTTCGCCGTTGAGCATGTACAGAAAGTCGTAGGCAATGCTGTTCTTCTTGGAAGGGGTTACGATTTCCTTACCGTGGCGCGCGCGGTCAAAAGCGGCGATAATGGTCGGTGTTTTTGCAGTCAGGCGAATGGACTTGCGCAGGGTTGCTTCGGGCGACATTTCAAGTACTTCGGGATCGTCGTCGGCAAGCATGGAAACTGCGGTACGAAGCACGGCCATAGGCTCAGACTTCGGGTTCGCGCTGCGGATGTAGTTCAGCACTGTTTCAGGAACATCGCGCTCGGCAGTAAGCTGTTCGTTGAGTTCGTCGAGTTCCTGCTTGTTGGGTAAACGCTCGTGCCAGAGCAGAAAGCACACTTCTTCAAAGGTAGAGTTGCGTGCAAGGGTGTCAATATCGTAACCGGCATAGGAAAGCTCGCCTTTCGCGCCGTCGATTTTACTCTTTCTTGATGAGAAGGCTACAATTCCTTCAAGCCCTTTATCCATGTAAGGGTATTGGGATAAGTCGATATCGTTAATGTTAATCGCCATAAAGTACTCCGTAATTATGATTTTAGTAAGTTTTTGATAATAATAATACTTAGGTGTTGCCTGATGCTTTTTCCGGAATGGTAAACCGCAATGTTTATTTAAATTAATAAGCTTCATATTTGATTGCGGTACCACCGCCAGCCATACAGGCCTGCCGGACTTACAGGCGAAACTATATTTGCAGCTACACAGCCTGAAAGCGCTTTTCAGTTATTAAGACAAGACAACAGAACAAAACAGACTGCGATCCCATCCACCCCCGTTCAGGCTATGATTAACCGAAGATACAAAAAATTAGCGTAAATTCGCTAACTATTAGCCGAGCTTTTGTTTGGCTTCTTCCCATAGGGCATCCATTTCTTCAAGCGTACTCTCTGATGTTTTCCGGCCCGTTTTTGCAAGGCTTTCTTCGATATAACTGAAGCGGCGGAGGAATTTGTTGTTGGTGGTTCGCAGCGCATTTTCGGCATCAAGCCCGGCAAGCCTGCCCACATTCACGATAGAAAACAGCAGGTCGCCGAATTCACGTTCCTGTTCGTCGCGTTCGTTCGTTTCAAGGGCTTCTCTGAATTCGCTGATTTCCTCATCCAGCTTTTTCCAGGCTTCGGGCCAGGTTTGCCAGTCGAAGCCTACGGCCCCGGCTTTTTCCTGCATGCGCTGTGCACGCAGCAATCCCGGCAAATGTACCGGAACGCCCTGAAGCACCGATTTCCGGCCTTGTTCGCGCTGCTTGATCTTCTCCCAGTTTTGCTTTACCACTTCTGAATCGCCCGCTACGGTATCATTATCCCCGAACACATGCGGATGCCGGCTGATGAGCTTGTCCTGTATGGCGTAAATCACATCACCCATGTCAAAAGAAGCCGACTCCTGCGCCATTTCCGCATGAAAAACCACGTGCAGCAAAATATCGCCCAGCTCTTTTTTCAGCTCATCCATGTCGCCTTCATCTATGGCCTCAATCGCTTCATAAACCTCCTCAATCATCAGGTCGCGGATCGATTCGTGCGTCTGCTTGCGGTCCCAGGGGCAGTTGTTGCGGAGGATGTGCATCACCCGTAACAGATCATCGAATTTCCGGCTTGGTGCTGCGGTGAAGCGGGTTTGCTGTTCCATCAGGTTTTTAGGTTGGTGTATTTGTAGGGGGATGTTTACGGGGCCTCATAACTGTTTCCGGCAAAAATAAAGTTCCGGTTTTGTCTGTGCAGCGCTCACACGGCCTCTTTGGGTTTTGTCGGTTTTACCGCCCCTGTTGTATGCGCACAAATTCCATGGCATCGGCAAAAAGCAGCTTCCCTGTACGGGTTTCGGCTTCCGGGCGGGAGGTTTTCAGCTCCTGACGCTCAGCCGCCGGGAAAAGGATGTTGTTGAGAATCAGCCGGTAGCCGGGGCTGTTCGGGAAGAGGTCGAGGTCGGTGGGCGGGTCGCCTACGCGGTGGGTGTAGTCTTCCGGGTCGTGACCGCCGTAGAAAGTCCAGAAGCCTTCCCCGAAATTGCCGTGAATGTACTTGGCTTCGTCGCGGCCAGAGTTACGAGCCATAACCACCACATTGTTCTTGATGGTTTCCATGCGAAAGGCAGTCGTTTGCCCGTAAAACCCTTTGATGCTGCTCACGTGGTTTTGGGTGAGCATGCTGGGCACGGGGTCCCATTTAGCCGAAAATTCAAACAGGGTAAAGTAGTCGAGCGCTTCATCGAGCTGACCCAGACGCACGGGCACGTCGATGTTGGCATGGCGGTATTCAGCGGGGTTGAAGGTAAGTTCGAAATTTTCAAAGGCCAGGGTTTGCGTGAAGTCGAGCCGCTGATTGGCATTGGGATCAACGGGGTCGCCGTCGAATTCCTGCGGCACGATGTCCACATCAACTGCGGCCAGGGCGATATCGAAGGTGTCGGTGGCCGAGCACATGGCAAACATGAAGCCGCCGTTGCCCACAAAATCACGGATAGTGAGTACTACCGCCGTTTTCATATCGCTGACCTTACTGAAACCATGTCGCGCTGCCATCTCTTCAAGGTCGCGCACCTGCCGCTGATACCAGGGCGTGTGCCGGTAGGCAGCCCAGAATTTGCCGTACTGCCCGGTGAAGTCTTCATGATGGAGGTGAAGCCAATCGTACTCGCTGAGGGCACCTTCAAGAATTTCGCTGTTGTAGATTACATCGTAGGGCACCTCGGCGTAGGTGAGGGCCAGGGTTACGGCGTCATCCCAGGGGAGCATGTGTGAGGGGGAGTAAACCGCGATGCTCGGGGCTTCCTGCAGGGGTACCAAAGCGGTGTTGGAATTGTTGCTTTCTACCTCACGGATGATGCGCTGCGCCTGCGCGTCGGTAATCTGCTCGATGCGGACATTCCGCAGCCGCGCATTCCGCACGATTTCACCCTGATTGCGGGCCAGGAAACTGCCGCCGCGGTAGTTCAGCAGCCAGTTGGCGGTGTACCCTTCAGAAATCTGATTGTAAACAATGCCGTAGGCTTTCAGGTGGTTGGTCTGCGACTGATCCATGGGGATGAGCACGTACTGCGCCTGTGCGGCCTGGCTGCCGGAAAGCAGCAGAGCAATGGTGAAAAGGAAGCTTTTGAAAAGGGAGACGGAATTCATGGCACGTTGGGGAGGTGTTGCGGTGGGTTGAGGGAAATTGAATGAGCTTGGTTCAGCTCAGCTTGCACGCTGAAGCACCCGGATGCGCTCCCGGGCAGTTTGTGCGTAAAAGCCGGCCGGAAATTCGATGATGAGCTCTTCGTAGTAAAAAACGGCGCGGGACAGGTCGAGTGCGTCGCTGATGGTGTACATGCCGTTGATGAGCTGACCGGTGCGGCTGTCCGGCAGGGCGGCTGTGAGGGAAAGATAGCGGCTGAGTACCGGCCGCAGGCTTTCGCCGGTTTCGCGGGTGTTTGTGCCTGCCTGCGCGATGGCGTCGGCAAGGCGGGCGCGCTCCCAGAAAAGGCGTTCGCGCTGCGAAGAAGCCTGCCCCGATTCAATAAATCGGTGAATCAGGCTGAAGGCGATATCCGGGGCTGTGTGCGTGAGCTGATGCGCGGCAAGCAGCAGGGCTTCCGTCTGAAGCGGAGTGCCGGGGCTGAGCTCCATGAAGGGCAGCAGCCTTTCGAGCGAAGCCGCCTGATTACCGGAGTTGTACTCGAATAGGGCTTTGGTGTAGTCGCGCAGCTGCGGGCTCACGCTGTCCCGAACGATGCCTTCCTGAAGCAGCCCGCGCAGCCGCAGGGCATCGTTGGCGTAATAGGAGGTGGTCTGACGCTGCAGCGAGCGCATCTGCAGGCGGGCAAACTCATAGTCGCCGGCGAAGAAATCACTCAGGCTCAGAAAGTAGCGCGTTTTTTCGGCCATCTCGCCGGTGCCTGCAGCGCGGTTAGCCCGGCTGAGTGCAAGTCTTGCCCGTACAAAATCCTGCTCAAAAAGGCTGATGCGCCCGCTCAGGTAATCAGCTGTGATGCGGTCACGCTCTGAGCTCGCTACGCTGTCGAAGCGCGTGTTCCATTCCAGGGCCCGGTTAAGGCTACGAAGGTAATCCAGCGAAAGCTCCACAAGGGAAGCGTAAACCTCGCTCATGCCGCGGTATCGGGGTGCTTCCCGGGGGATTTCACTCAGCAGGGTATAGGCTTTTTGATAGAGGGATGCGGCTTCGTCGTCGAAATCAAGATTGTAGCTGAGCAGGTAGCGGGCACGCCTGATATACAATTGTGAGAGCTGCTGCCGTGCATTCACAAAAAGCTCGTGGGAGGGGCTGCCGCTGTAGCGCTGAAAGGCCTGTTCGGCAAGTTCAAACTCGTTGAGGTTCATCAGCCGGCGGCCAAGTTCAAACACGGGAAAGCTGTTGTCGCTCAGCCGGTCTTCGAGCGCCTGCGCTGTAGTGAATGCGCGGCGGTACAGTCCGCGCTCGTTGTACAGCCAGATAAGCATGCGCCGGTGTGCGGCCCATTCGTCGCTGCCGGGCCGCAGGCTGTGGGAGGCTTCCTCAAATTCCATGATGCCGGTATCCAGGAAAAACGCATCTTCATAGCGGGCAATCTGCCGCTGTATGGCGTGGATGAAACCCGGGTTCACGCTCAGTAAATGGCTGTATTCGCGCATGGTTTCTTCATATTTGCCTGCAGCAGTGAAATTCTGCGCGATGTCGAAACCGAACATCTGATCGTTGTTGAGTATCCTGCGGGCGTCGAGGTAGAGCAGGGCTGCCTGCTCGTGCTCACGGCGGCTCACCATTGATTCGGCTACAAGGCGGTACACCTGTACGTTGCGCTCGTTTTGTTCCACAATTTTCCGCCACCATCCCAGGGCTTCATCCCGTTGACCGTTGATATGGTAGATTTCACCCACCCTAACCGACAGGTTGGGAAAACCGGGGTTTTGCAGCGTGAACCGCGTGAGCAGCTCGATGGCTTCCTCATAGTTGCGCAGCTGCACAAGTGTTGTGGCAAGCCGGTCGATTACCGGGATGTTTTCCGGGTTTTGTTGCAGCAGCTCCCGGTACATGTCAGCCGCGAGTTCATATTCTCCCTGCGAGAAAAACTGATTGGCCCGCTGGAAGCTCGCGCCGCGCTGCTGAGCAAGGGCAGTATCAAGAATGAGAAGAGAAAAAAGAAGCAGCAGGGAGGAAATGCGCATGGTCATAAATCGGTGTGGCAAAAGAGGAATTGGTGCGGATGGAAGCAGATGGGCTTGCCCGGTAGCTGCAAACGGCAGGGGGGTGGGTTTATGATGAAGGAATTTCAGGGCCGGAGCGTTTCAGGGAGGAAGTCCGGCGCGAAATGCCGGAGCTCGGTGTAAAACCGGTGCATCGGAAAGCCCACAACAGTATAATAATCGCCGGTGATGTGCGCAACAAACAGGGCGCCGAGATCATCCTGTATGCCGTAAGCCCCGGCTTTATCCATGGGTGAGCCGCCGGCAACGTAGCGGCTTATTTCGCCGTCGGTAAGTTCCCCGAAGCGAACCTGCGTAGCTTCCGAGAAAACGTGCACCTGATCAGGCTCCGCTGCCGGGTCAGCGGCCGTACGCACAAGGCAGACCGCGCTGATTACCGTGTGGGTATTGCCGCTGAGGCTTCGAAGCATCTCTGAAGCATGGGCGGCATCAGCCGGCTTTCCCAAAATCTGCCCGCCGAGCACTACGATGGTATCGGCGCCGATTATGAGGGCGTCGGGATGATGCTGTGCTACATCAGCGGCTTTCATGCGGGCCAGGTTTTGGGCATAGGCGGAGGGAAGTCCGCTTTCATAGGCCGGCTCATCAACAGTTGACGGGATAACTGTAAGTCCGGGATAAAGCATGCCCAAAAGCTGACGCCTGCGCGGGCTGCCGGAGGCAAGAATGAGGTGCGTGTTGGGTTTCAAATCAGGAGAATAGTTTTGTTGAGAGATGCGGATATAGCGAAAACAAGCGCTTAAGTTAATCAAAAACGGGCGCTTTTTCAGGCCGTACTGCGTTTGGGTTCTTTCCCGCAAGCGGCAGGCAGCGGCCGGGCTTTGTTTAATGCATTTTAACTGCGTGGTATTTACTCCCGCCTTAATTTAGCCGGAAATAAAAATCAGATTCGGCTTGCACCCTTTGTACCGGCAGTCTGCCTGAATTTTTCCGGCCGCACCGCTTGCCTGTTGCGGCCGGAACCACATCCCCCTGAAAGAAAAACCTGAGTTAACCTATGAAGATGCCATTTCTAAGCCTGTTTGCCGCCCTGTTACTGGCAGGCAGCCTCAACGCG
This sequence comes from Balneolales bacterium, assembly GCA_020832405.1. Lineage (GTDB taxonomy): Bacteria > Bacteroidota > Rhodothermia > Balneolales > Cyclonatronaceae > Cyclonatronum. The sequence continues at coordinate 28,011 of JAFIET010000021.1, read as the reverse complement.
GAGCTGCACGCGCAGCAGACGCCCATTACCATTGCGGAAGCGCGGCAGCTGCCGTTGGGCACAACTGTGACCCTCACCGGCTGGGTTACCGTTACGGATGAGTTTCGCGGCCCCGTATTTTTTCAGGATGAAACCGGCGGCATGGCCTGGTACAACGCCCCTCTGATGCGTACCGGCACCTTCGATATTGAGGTAGCACACGGCGACTCGCTCGTTGTTACCGGTCAGCTGCGCGAATTCGGCAACATCCCCGGCATTCCCGGAACCGGGCTGATGCAGATTGAAAACCCTACGCCACAGTTTGAGATTTTTCCGGAGGGAAACCGGCAGATTGAACCGGTGACCATCACCCTCGCTGAGCTCGGCACCAATGATTTTCAGGGACAGCTGGTGCGTATCGAAAATGTTACGGTTGACCGTGTGGGCGCCCTTCGGCCCAATGCGAGCTATGCCATGATTGATGATTTCGGCGACGGCACCATCCGCATCCAAAGCCGGGCGCCGGTTGTGAACACGCCGGCACCGCAGCCGGGCACCACGATTATGGGCGTTGCTGCGGCAACTACCGGCAATGTGCAGCTTTGGCCGCGACGCGCTGCCGATATGGGCTTTGTTTTCCCTGGGGATGAATTTTCCCGCGATGAGACTTTTGACATTGTAACCTGGAACATCGAGTGGTTCGGCGATCCTGAAAGGGGGCCGGATGATGTGGACCTTCAGTTTGAAAATGTGAAAAATGTGATTGAAACCATCGGTGCCGATCTCTACACTTTCCAGGAAATAGCGAACAATGTTTCCTGGAATCAGCTGGTGAATCAGCTGGAAGATTATGGTGGTTTTTTGGCGCAGTACTCGCAGACCCAGCGCGTGGCCTTCCTGTACCGTCTCGATACCATCACCCCGCGGGGGCACGGGATTCTCACTACCGGTCAGAACTCCGGCGACTGGGCCGGCCGCCTTCCGTTCTGGCTCCGCATGGATGCCACCATCAACGGAGAAACCCGCGAAATCTGGGCATACGGTGTGCACGCGAAGGCTTTTGCCGACCCTACTTCGTATCAGCAGCGGGTGAATGCAAGTCAGCAGCTGAAAACCTTCCTTGACAGCAGCCGCATCGACGATAACGTGATTTTCTTCGGCGACCTGAACGACCGCCTGCTGGTTTCGACCTGGAACAATCAGCCCTCACCCTATCAGAATTTTGTGGAAGACCCGCACTATCTGCCGGTATCCCTCAGCCTTGAGCAGGGGCAGTTTTCGTCTTTCCGGACCGGCAGCATGATCGACCACATCATCGTGACCAATCAGCTGGCTGAGGAGCTCATCGTTGGTTCTGAGCGGGTAGAAAACGTGACGGATTTCATCACCGATTATTTTGAGACCACTTCCGATCATTCGCCGGTCTCGGCCCGCTTCCTGTTCCAGAATACGACCTCCGGTCAGGAATCCGGTGGTTTTACGGGGGAAGTTCCGGGCTCTGTAAGCCTGCTTCAGAACTATCCGAACCCCTTCAACCCGTCCACCAACATCAGTTTTGAGCTGCCGGAGGCACATCAGGTGAGCCTTACGGTGTACAGCATCACGGGGCAGCGGGTGGCGAGCCTGCTCAGCAATCAGACCCTGAGCGCCGGCCGGCACACCGTGCAGTTCGACGCCTCCGGACTCGCAAGCGGCATGTACATCTACACCCTGAACCTCGGAGAGGGCATGGTGCTGAGCAGCACCATGAGCCTGGTGAAATAGTTTTTTGAATGCGGAGTCCCGCGGGTTTATAATTCCTGATCGTACATAAAAAAGGGCCGGGCAACAAAACGTTGTGCCCGGCCCTTTTAATTTTCCGAATCCCCGAATCTTCAAATCCCCGAATCTTCAAATCATCGAATCTTCAAATCTTCGAATCATAAATAAATTCAGCTTTCCTGCAGCTCATCCAGCTTTTCGCGGGCCTGAATGGTGAGCTGACCCAGGGAAACATGGTTCAGGTCCACCACTTTTCGAAAAAATCCGGCGGCGGCTTCCGTTTCGCCGAGCACCTGAAGGCTTCGCCCGTGGTGGTACAGGAAGATGACATTTTCAGGGTGAAGGGCTACCAGCCGTTCGGAAGTTCGTCGGGCGTTTTCGAACTCTTCATCCCGCAGGTAGAGATAGGTGAGAATCATGAGGGCATCGATGCTCACATGGGTGCCGGCATTGGCGGCTTCCTCAAGTTGTTCAAAGCCCGCTTCGCGGTCGCCGGTGAGGCCGGCAAAGCTGGTAAGCCACCGCACTTCAGAGGGGATGGTGCCCATCATATAGTTAAAAACGCCGCGCCCCATCTGTGCGTTAGGGTCGTTGGAGTTGAGGGCGAGCAGCTGACGCGTGTAGCCAAAGCCGGTCATAGCGCTGCGGATTGCGGTGCGAAACTCGCGCTCAGAAGCTGCAACGAGGCTGCGGTACCCGTGCAGCCCGCTGAGCAGCAGCACGGTTGAGGTGTCATTGCGGGCCGTGCGCAGATGCCGCTCGGAAATATCGATGGCCCGCTCGGAGCGCTGCAGAAAGCTTCGTGCGTCTTCCGGCTGCGAGCCCGCAAAGAAGTAGGCCCAGAACGGGATCATCGAGTCGTAAAAGTAAACCGTAGGCTCAGCGGGATGATCGGACTTCAGCTGGTTGAGTAAATCCTGAGCTGTTAGCCAGTCGCTGGCGTAAAAAGCGTGTATGGCGTTATGCAGGCGTTCATCAGCAAAAACGCCTGCGTTTTTGCCGTTTTCAGAAGCAGCAGATTCGGAAGCCATAAACAGCGAACAGCAAAGGGTGAACAGGCAAAAAAACAAAAATCGGGCGTGTGCCATGGAAAAAGTAAAACTCAGAATCAGTATAAGGGTAATAAAACCGTTGCATTGCGCACCATGAACGAACCAGGCCTGATTTTATTCGGATGCCGGATTCGGAAAAAAGCAGATTTATGGCTTAGTCGTCGAAGCGGCCGTCGGCAAGTTTGCCTTCTGTACTTGCAACAGCTACGGCAACAGCGGCATCCCCGGTTATGTTCACAGCGGTGCGGCACATATCCAGAATACGGTCAACACCCAAAATGAGCGCGATGCCTTCAACGGGCACCTGTACGGAATTGAGCACAATTACGAGCATAATGATGCCTGCACCCGGCACGCCTGCCGCGCCAATGGAGGCAAGGGTGGCTGTAAGCACAATGGTGAGCTGCTGGGCGAGGCTGAGGTCCATCCCGACAGCCTGTGCGATGAAAACAGCCGCAACGGCCTGGTACAGGCTGGTACCATCCATATTAATAGTGGCGCCAACCGGCAGCACGAAGCTTGCGACTTCTTCCTCAACACCCAGGTTTTTCTCTACACGTTCCATGGTAACGGGCAGCGTTGCCGCGCTTGAGCTTGTGCTGAATCCCAGCAGGATGGCCGGGCGAATACCGCGCAGGAAATTGCGGAGTTTCATGGTGCTGAAGATCTTAAACAGCACAAAATAAACCAGGTGCATGTGCACAAGCAGGCCGATAATAACCGCAAGGGAGTACCAGCCAAGGGCTTTGAGCAGGTTAAACGCCCGGCCGAGGTCGTCGCCCGCCAGGTCGATAATTACCGCGGAGAGCAGCGCGAATACCCCGTACGGTGCCAGGAGCATGATGTAATCCACTATTTTGATGATCACATCGTTGAAGCCGTCGAAAAAGCCGATCAGCTGTGCGCTTTTGTTCGGATCGATCTGCACCAGCGCGATACCCAGCAGAATGGCAATAAACACTACCTGAAGCATATTGGCGTTGCTGCTCATCGAGCTGATCACATTTTGCGGCACAATATTTACGATGGGCTGAAGCGGGCCCCGTTGCATGGTTTGGGCCGCGGCCGCCTGCCGGTCGGTAACGTTCTCCTGATAACTTTCCAGCAGCTCCATGCGTGTTTCTTCGGGCAGGGCTTTGCCGGGCTGAATCAGGTTAACCGAAATCAGCCCTATGGTAATGGCGATAACGGTTGTTACCAGATAGATACCGATGGTTTTGCCGCCCATGCGCGAAAGCTTGGTGATGTCGTTGAGCTTGGTAACGCCAACAACCAATGAAGCAAGTACAAGGGGGATGGCAATAAGCTGCAGCAGATTAACGAAAATGGTACCAAACGGACGGATGAAATCAGAGGTGAACTGATTGAGACCGGCTTGTGTGGAAATGAGACCCCAGAGCAATCCCAGAATCAAACCGATAATAATCTGCCAGTGCAGCTTTTTATACCAGGGCATAGATCAAAATATTATAAAGAGTGAATGCAAGTAAGGCACTGCTGCCGGTTGCCATAAAGTTTACCAGGTGGTTACCCGGCTGAATCACAACCCCCAAAAAGCGAAGTTTCCGGCTTCCGTGCTGAAAGTAGGCCCCAAAATAGGAATCAAACAGGCAACCTGAAAACCCTGAAATAAATACAATTGCGGCAACCTGCAGGCCAAGCGCACTTTGGAACTGAAAACTCAGAAGCCCGAAAAGCAGGGCTGCGATAAACCCGCCCATGGTACCTTTAAAGCTGATACCCCCGTCAGTTCCTTTGGGTACTTTTTTGAAGGTGGTAATCAGATTCACTTTTTCGGCTTTGGCTGAACTTCCGATAACGGTTGCCCAGGTATCTGAAGTTGCAGTAGCCGCGGCTGCAGCTGCGGCTACCGCAAACGACCAGTAACCAGATATAAAAAAGACAACCAGACCGGAGATAAACCAGAAACTGTTGGCCCAGACCTGTTCAGCCGTGCGGCGCTCAACAAGCGGACGGTTGCCGTCTGCTGCCGGTTTGCTGAAAATAAAGCCGGCAATGTTACTGCTCACAAAAAAGAAGAGAAGGTAGGCGGTATATTCAACACCGCCAAGGCCAAGGGTAAGGGTGCCGATAAGCACGGCTGCGCGCATGCCGTCCAGGCTGAGCAGCCGCATCAGAAAGCTCAGATAACTGATCAGCCACGCAGCGGCAAAAGCAAGTAATATCAGCAGCTTGTCGAGAGGATTCGCTACAACAACAAAAACCAGAATAAGCAGCACATAGAAGCAGTAATTCAGAAGGTTTATGTTAAACCAGGCGAAGCTGCGTACTGCAGTGCCATTGGTAGCCTGAATGTGCATGCGGCAGACGGGATATTGGGTTCAGAGGTTAGTTCGGGGCTTGCTGCTCAGCCGGTTTTCTGATTATTCCCCATCCGAAAACAATAAAGCCTGCAACTACCAGAACCGGAGATATATACAGCGAGAAAAAGCCGCTGATTTCATTTTCCAGGGCCATAATGGCAAAACCGGCGAAGATAAGCCCGGCTGCAGCGGCCATCAGTTTATAATTTTCACTTCCGAAAACAGGGCTTTCAGTAACGGGTACGGAGCCGCTTCGTTTGGCTCTTCGGGGCTCTTTGCGGGGCATATGCAGGATTATTCTGTTAGGTAGATTGAAAGGTGAAATTTTTTCAGGCCGCTTCAACAGCAGTTGGAGAGAATTGTTGTGCCTAAGGCCTGAAGGTAATGATTTTTTTGGAGAGGGTATGATGAATTTGCGCCGGATCTGAGCTGTAAGCCTCTTTTTGAAAGGCTGGAATTATTGCGTAAATTCTAAGTTCTGTATCAGATTACAAATATTCACGGAAATAACGGTTCACTCTGAGCACACAATAACGGTTTATACGGGTTAAGGTGCTGTTTACGGGAAGCGCTTCCGGAATCAAAAAAGAGATTATTATATTGTAAAATACAGAACATGCAATTCCATATTGAACAGAATAACGATACCTTGAAGAATTCGAACCCCTGTTAAATTACAGTCGGACTGCTGAGAGTGTTCCAAGGACTATACTGTCAGTAAGGTCTTAATAAACCTATTCTATTTATCATATTTTAGCTGAATGAAAGTAATCAGGTTACTACTTGTCGTATTTACAGTATTGTTTTTTTATGAGTTATCGGCCGCGCAGCAAGTCTTCGAACGGCGCGCTGTAACGGTGAGTAACCTTGGTATCTCGTATTCAAACGTAGGTACAATGGGGCGGCCAAACGTCAGAAATCAGCCGGTTGGCCTGCCAAGTATGGAATTTCCGCGCGGTTCCGGTACCGAGCACCTTTTTGAAGCCGGAATCTGGCTGGGTGCCCGTGTTGACGGACAGACCCGGGTTTCAACTTCGTCGGTTACTAACGCCGCCGGATATAACGAGAACGTAGCAGGTTTTGAGTTTACCAACGACGGAACCCTGTTTGTGGAGCGTTCATCTCTCACAGACAGCCCGAATTTCAGCCCGTCGGCGGTGAGCCATCAGGATCTGATCGCTGAATTCTCCGACCGCCGCACGGTGCGAAACAACCGCCCCGTACCCGGCCATGAAAATCCCCTTTATGCAGATGTGAGATTTGAAACCTATAACTGGAATTTCGGATTTACCGAAGGAATTTCCATCATCCGGTACGACATCACCAATAATTCCAATATCTGGTCAACCAACCCCAATGGTGAGGTCTGGGAAGAAGTCTATTTCAGTATTTATTCCGACATGGTAGTGCGGAACGTGAACTCAACGGTAGAAACCGGCACCGATTTTTTTAATAAAGGGGGTTTGGGCTGGCTCGACGATCAGTATGCCCTGTATGTTTTTGACCGCGGTTCTTTTGATCAGCCGCGCATCAATACTTTTGCCGCATCCGTGATTTTGGGCTCAGAGTATCGCGGTGTGGAGTTTCATCCCCGCCGTGCAGAGCAGGTAGAGACCGCAGGCCTGCCCGTGCCGCACGTAAGCCCTGATTTCTGGCTGTTTGGCGCCGGTACCGGCGCTTTTGCCCGACCCGCCAATGATTTGGAGCGCTATGAGCGCATGCAGACCATCTGGCCTCTTGAAGAGAACCGCGAAGCCCTGCGAAACGACGGTTTCTTTTCAAACGGCAATTACATTCAGCTGAATACCATCGGCCCGTTCCCTGAGGTTCAGCCCGGCGAAACGGTGAGCATTTATGTTGCTTTTGTTACGGCTCTTATGCCTCCCGAATTCCAGAACCTGGTGCCCGGGCAAACTGCCAATGTTGACCAGCTCGATAACGAAGAAAGCCGCGCCTTGCTGGCCGAAAATATCGACTGGGCCTTCCGCCTGTTCGACGGGCAGGAAAACCCCGACGGCAGCCGTACCCGCTTCCTCGTTCCTGAGCCGCCGGATGTGCCCCGCATCCGTGTTGAGCTCGACGCCGGAACCGCAAGTATTTACTGGGATAACCGCGCCGAATTCTCCATTGATCCCGTTTCCGGGGAGGAAGATTTTGCCGGTTACCGCCTGTACCGCTCGCAGCTGGGCGATGACCTCCGCGGCACCATTTCAACCTCGGCGCAGATGATCCGCGAATGGGATCTGCCCGAAAGCGGGGCCGGATTCGGTACCGGTTTCGATGAAATCCGTTTAGCCGAGCCGGTAACCTTCCCCGGTGATCCCGTTGAGTATCATTACCGCTACGATGTAACCGGCATGCTCAGCGGCTGGCAGTATTTGTTTGCCGTTACAGCATTTGATGCCGGCGACGGCGAATCACCACCGCTGGAAACTTCCGTTAATGCAAACGCTATCCGTGTTTTCCCCGGAACTGCCCCGAACCCTGATTTTAAAAGTGGCGAGCCCGAGTTTAAAGTTGGGGTGTATCCCAATCCTTATCGCGTAAATGCCGCATGGGACGGCGGCACGCCTTTCACCCGCAAAATCATGTTCTACAACCTGCCGGCCCGGGCCGAAGTGCGGGTGTACACCCTTGCCGGTGAAATCGTGGCAACCCTCGACCACGATGCCGCAACCTATCAGGGCGATACCCGCTGGTTCCGTGATTTTGCCTCGGGTGAGCGCATCCTGTCGGGTGGAGAGCATGCCTGGGATCTGCTTTCAGCCGCCAATCAGAACCTGGCTTCAGGTCTTTATTTATACACCGTACGCGACCGGGAAACCGGCCATGTGCAGCGGGGCCGCTTTGCCCTCATCAGGTAATCATCTTTTTTTCCATAAAACAGGGCTGCCGGAAGTTTCACAGGCTCCCGGCAGTACCCCTGCTCATCCCGGCTTACCAAATTAGTGATGAGCAGCACGCCAATCTGTGAACCCTCAACCAAAAACCTCAACAGTACTATGATAAAACATATACAACTGGCTCTATTGACCCTACTTGCCGGAATGTTGCTTTTCACTGATGTGATGGCACAAAATGGTCCGCAGGAAGTCATCATTCGTGAGCTGAACGAATACCCGACACCACTTACGAGTTTTGAAGACCTTGCCGGACACCCGCTTGCGGGCGTTCCTGTTGTTTTCGAAGCAGTGGTAGTTTCTTATCCGAAATCCTCCGGATTTGCAAGTGCTACCGATGCCAACCTGCCTGGTCGTATCCACGTTTTTGTGGAAGATATCAACGCAGTAGCAATGGGCCGTGACGGTATGGCCATGCACATTGTGGAAGGCGGCGATCAGCGTGAAACCCTCGAAAGTCTTGTGCGCGGCGATGTGATTCAGGTGGAAGGCGTTCTGACCTTCTTTCAGTCAAACGTAGTTCAGTTCGATCCTGCGCTTGTTACGCCCATCGGTAACGTTTTCATCGATGAAGAATACGCCGATCTGGATGTACTGCTTCAGCCCCGCACCATCGCGCTGTCAGAGCTTAACAGCCCTGCCGGTAATGGTCAGTTCAGCTGGAACATTGAAAACTACAGCAGATTCATCAGTCAGTATGTTCGTATCGAAGGTGCTGAAATTATTAGCCGGTTTGAAGCTGAAACAGGCCGCCCCCGCTTTATTGCTGCCGCTGATGGTGTTGTTGCTCAAACCACCGACATCTCCCTGCGTTTCCGTAACGACCGCAATAACTATGCTTACAACCCGGAAACCGGTGAAGGCCGCGGCTATAACTACCGCCGCCCGGAAGTTGACGGGCCTTATGTTCCCCCTGCCGCCGGTACCATTGTTGACTGGTCAGGTTTTGTGGTTGTAAATACCTTCGATCCCGACGGAATTGACGTATCACCGATTCAGCGTACCCTTCGCATTAACTACATGGAAGACGGATTTGTGTGGATTAATGACGGCGACAATCCTGATGACCGCGTTGCCCCTCCGGGATGGCCAAACGACCTTGTAATTCTTGGCTTTGCGCCCATCGTTGAAAACCTGAGCTTCCCTCAGCCTGCTCTTGCCGGCGCACCCGTTGATATTTCCGTTGACGTGCTTCTTCCTGAAGATGATTACACCCTCAACAGCGTAACCCTCACCTATACTGCGCGCCCATACACGGCAGACAGTGGTGAAGAAGTTTCGGTTGAAATGTCACAAAGCGGCAACACTTTCAGCGCTGCGCTTGGCTCCTTTGATGCCTTCGATATTATTGAATTCAGCATCACTGCTGTTACAACTACCCCTGACGGAATTCAGACAACAGCTTCTGTGAATGATGTGATTTACATCGAGTCATCCACACAAACCTTCCCGGCTGTATTCAGTCCTGCCGGGGGTGAGTATGTGAACTTTGTTTCTGTAAGCCTGCTAAGCCCGACCGATGAAGCTGCCATTTACTTCACTACCGACGGCTCAGAGCCTACTACTGCATCAACGCTGTACACTTCTCCGATCCTCGTTGAAGCGACCACAACGATTAAAGCCATTGCTGCTGCTTCCGGCCTCGAAAACAGCCCGGTTAATGAGCGTGTTTATGAGATCGAAGTTGAGATCGAAGAGTTCGCTACCCTCGCAGGTCTTCGCGGCGGCGACCGTGACGGTACCCTCTATGAGTACACCGGTGAAGCCGTTGTGACCTACTGGCGCTCAGCACGTAACCAAAAGTACATTCAGGATGCTTCCGGTGCGATTCTTATTGATGATGCTCCCGGCCGTATTTCTGAGTTCTATGCCATCGGCGACCTGATGACCAACGTTCGCGGTGATCTCTCGGCTTTCCAGGGTGTGATTCAGTTCCGTCCGGCTACCGATCCCGGCGGACCGGTTGGTAACATCGACTTTGTGCCCCCGCTAATCACCCTTGCTGATATTACGATTTCTGAGAACGAATCGATGCTGGTGCGTATCCCTAACGTAACCTTTGTAGGTGCTGAAGGGCAGTTTGCCGGCCTTACCAACTATCAGATCACGGATCCTTCGCTGGGCGAGGATGAAACCCGCATCCTGCGTACCAACTTTACTGAGGCAGATTACATCGGCCTTGATATCCCGCAGGGACCGTTCACGCTCACAGCCCTCGTTGGCAACTTCAACGGCACGCTGCAGATGATTCCGCGCTTTAACACCGATTTCGATCTTGGTGCCACAAGCACGGAAAACACCGAGCGCCCAACTGAGTTTGCTCTTGAGCAGAACTACCCGAACCCGTTCAACCCAACTACGAACATTCGGTACACCCTGGCTGAAGCCACCAATGTAACGCTCTCCGTGTATGACATCCTGGGCCGCCGGGTTGCAATGCTGGTGAACGAGCATCAGGCTGCCGGGCAATACATCATTAATTTTGATGCTTCCCGCCTCGCGAGCGGTACCTACATTTACCGCATAGACGCGGGTACTTTCGTATCAACGAAAAAAATGATGCTCGTGAAATAAGCGGAGCATCTGCTACTTACTTCAACGGGAAGGGCGCTTTGGTGCCCTTCCCATTTGTTAATCTTGCCATTATCCATGCGTACGATACTTGCTGTTGCCGGCCTGCTTGCAGGAATTCTTTTTCTTGCATCCTGTGATGCCGGTTTCGACGGAAACTTCAATGAAAACCAGCCTCCGCGTACTTTCCTCACGGTGAATGAAATCAACCTGCCGGAAGGAACCCGACTCACGAGCCAAATCAATATTTCATGGTGGGGCGACGACCCCGACGGGTATATCGTTGGCTATGAATTTCGTATCGGGGACGACGATGAGCAGCCCTGGGTATTTACCACCAGAACCGACAGCCTTTTTGTGCTTCCCATTGAGGAAGGCAATACCGATGCGGACGTCCGTTTTACGGTACGCGCTGTTGATAACGAAGGTGCTGTAGATCCGGAGCCGCCCAACCTCGTCTTTCCAATACGGAACTCACCTCCCAATATCCGGTTCCGGGCCCTTGAAACACCGCCTGATTCCACTTTCCGTGTGTTCAGTTTTGGATGGCAGGCCTCCGACCCCGACGGCGATGCCAACCTCAACCGCATTGAAATGGCCATAAACGATACTACGAGCTGGCAGTCTGTACCGCCTGATGTTTCTTTCATCACCGTGCGGGTAGATGATACCGTTAGCCCTGTAACGAGCCAGGTTTTTCTTGGCCGCGCGCTGAACAGCTCCGATCTTTCATTCGATACAATTAACCTGAATGCAGATAACACATTCTACATCCGCGCGGTTGATAATGCGGGTGCCTTAAGCGAGGTTGTTTCCTACGAGTGGTACATCAAACAACAGACCTCACGGGTGCTGGTGCTTAACGATATTCAGGGGGACACCAACTTCCAGATCGTACAGCAGCACTTTGACCTGCTGCGAAATGTGGGGATCAATCAGTTTGACTTCATGGATATAACTGACGGGGTAACGACCGGCGGCCGGCGCGTTGTGTTATCGCGGGCTTTTCCAGACCGCTCCCTCGGTAACCCGACCATCAACCTGATGCTCGCTGAGTGGGATCATATCTACTGGGTTTCCAACAACCTTGACCGGAATGTAGGCTATGCGCTTGAGCTAACCGTTCGCTTTTTTGAAAACGGCGGAACTATGTTCATCAACATCCCGACCCGTGACCTGCCCGCAGATAACCCCTTGTTTCAGTTCCTGCCATTCCAGCGAATGGAAGTACTGCCTTCGGGTCAGCAGAGCTTTTTCATCGCCAACAACTCGCTGATAGAACCCACCGAATTTGTGAGCAACCCGCCTTTCCTGCAGTTCAGGAGAAACCTGCTTTCCTACTACCCGCTCATTCCATTCGGAGAAACAGTGCCGCTGTTTGAGGCCGATTTTAAAACACGGGCAGCAGTTACGGGCTTCATTAATGATTTTGGCGGCTCCAAACTGATTTCAGCTACCAACCCCGACGAAAGTATTCTTTATTTCGGTGTTGATTTAAGAGAGTTCACTGCCGACAGTGAACTCACGCGGCTAATTGAGATAACATGCATTGAAATACTTGGTTTTCAGCAATGAAAAGAACGATACTTTTGATGACGGCCCTGTTCGCAGCCCTTTGGCTCTGGCCCGCTGCCGTTAATGCCCAAAATACCGGTAATATTACCGGCACCATTATTGACCGCGACGACCGCGAAACCCTTATCGGGGTGAATGTGATTGTGCGGGGAACCAGTTTCGGAGACGCCACCAACCTCGACGGGGTGTACAACATCCGTAACATCCGGCCCGGCGAATACGCCCTGGAGTTCAGCTACATCGGCTATGAACGCATCCTCATTACAGGCGTGCGCGTAGTTGCCGGTGAAACAACGGTACTTGATGTTGAGATGGGGCTTCAGCCGCTCTCAACCGGTGAAGAAGTGCTGGTAATCGGCGAGCGGCCTATTTTCGACATCGAAAAATCATCCACCTCAACAAGCCTGAGCCGGGAGCAGATTTCCGCAGCCCCGGTTCGCCGGGTTGATGAAGTAGTTGGGATGACTGCCGGCGTTGTGCGCGACCCCTCGGGCCTGTACATCCGCGGCGGCCGCGCCAACGAAACCGGTTTTGTGATTGACGGTGTTTCTGCCCAAAACCCGCTTGCCGGTACCGGCTTCGGTCTTGATCTCGGTGCCAATGCCTTCCAAAGCGTGGAAGTAACTACCGGCGGCGTTGATGTGGAATTCGGAAATGCAACCTCCGGTGTAGTGAGCGTACAGACGCAGTCAGGCGGGGAGCGCTTCACAGGCAACTTTGCCCACAAGCGGGATAACCCCGGCCGCATGACCGGTGCAAGCTCCAACTTCTTTACTGATATATACGATTTCACGCTCGGCGGCCCTTTTCCGCTTACGGAAAGCATTCTACCTGCGCTCGGTATTAACCTGCCCGGCTCTATGTCGTTTTTTATGGCTGGTCAGGTAAATGTAACAAACGAATTTATGCGTCAGACGGCCGATCAGGTGCAGAGTTCTCTCATCAATAACACGTTCTGGTCGCCCCGGCAGGATAACCGCTACAGCGGTCTTTTTAAGCTCACCTACCGCATCAGGCCGGGTATGCGACTCGAAGCGGCCTACAACCGTTCTCTGGTAGTGAACCAAAATACCCGAATGCTTCAGATTATCGGGGATGATGTTCAGATCCGCCCCGGCTATCAGTTCTTTTTCGGGGAGAACCTTGATAACGCCAACACCTATGCCAACGACAGCAACATGGCGTATATCAAATGGACGCACGCCGTAACCAACTCCACGTTCTACGATGTGCAGCTGAGCCGTTTCTTCACCCGCCTCCGCGCGGATGCCAACGGCCGGAACTGGCGCCCGCAGTTTGTGGACGGTGAGTTCGACGCCGCAAGCATCATCACGTTCCCCATTGCGCCTTTTCCGGCTGGTGATCAGTTCACCTACGCCCTGCCCGGCGACGGGTTTGCCAACAATGGCGGTATAGCCTCTCTCTGGCACGATCACTTCGCTGAAGAAATCACTTTCAGAGGTACGGTAACTTCCTTTCTTGCCGATAACAACCACCGCCTGCGTGTGGGGCTCGAAATGAACTTCAACAATTACCAGTGGATCGACATCAGCCGACCATGGGTGGGTGCTCCGATTCAGATTGATGACGACACCGAAACACAGACCGGCCGCCTCGGCGCAACTTCTGATATCTGGAATGTACGGCCTGCCCGCGGCTCGCTTTTTGTGAGCGATCAGATCCGCTACCGCGGCCTCATCGCCAATATCGGAGCCCGCCTCGAGTACTGGTTTCCGGGCAGCTATGTTGATAATTTCATAGATGATCCGCTTTCGCCCATCCCGGATGTGGTGCGCGAAGCTTATAAAAACGAGACCTACAGCCTGTTTGGAAACCGTTTCAAAATGCGGCTTCTGCCGCGTATCAACGTGTCGTTCCCGGTGCGGGAAAACATGGTGATGTATTTCAACTACTCCCATAAATCCAAGCTGCCCCACCCCACACACGTGTACGCCGGCCTTGATCCCTTCTATCAGGATCGCTCCTTCCTGAGTAACCTCGGGAACCCGAACCTCAACCCGGAGATGGATATCTCCTACGAGATCGGTTTCCGGTATCAGCTTACTGCCAACGATGCCCTTAACGTGACGGCCTTCTGGAGCGATAAATACGACTTTATTACTGCCGAACGGATTAACGTAGTTGATGCTGCCGGCCGTGAAACCGAGCGTACCTTCCGCGTGAACGGCGACTTCGCCCGCGTGCGCGGTCTTGAGCTTTCCTACCTGAAGCGCTACTCACACTTCCTGCAGGGCTCACTGAGCGTGACCTACTCCCGTGCGGAGGGCCTCAGCTCGACATCCAACGATGCCCTCACCAACATCATCTCCGGCGGACAGGATTTTGGCAACAACATCGAAACACCTCTGGCCTGGGATCGCCCGTGGGACATCAAAGGAAACATCATCTTTACCTGGGATCGCCCCAACGACCCGCTATTCGGTCTGCCGCCGCTCAATCAGTTCCGCCTATTTCTTTCGGGTATGTACCGAAGCGGTATCCGCTATACGCCAATGGTATTCCGCGGCAACGAGCGTAACCCGGTAACGGGCGTGGAAGACTGGCGCCCGATTTACGAGCGTGATCCCGATCCGAACCGCCGATTCTCTGAAGTCGGTGAGCCATGGATCATGTTCGACCTCACCTTCGAGCGCTGGATTAACATCGGCAATACCCGCCTGCGAGGATCGCTTGAAATCACAAATCTCTTCAATGCGAAAAACGCTGCAATCATAAACCCGGTAACCGGCAAAGCCTACCGCACGGATTACCCGACCGATCCTCAGGCGCTGATTGCCCTCCGGGAAGACCGCCGTTTCGACGTTCCGGCCAACGTGCGCGACCCGCGCTACGTAGATCCGCGCGACAACAACAGCCCGGCCTTCCTCAACCCGGCCAATTTCCTCGAACAGCGCCACATCATGTTTGGCCTTGCCTTTAATTTCTGATAGCTGATGACCTTCATCATGTCTCATAAAAAAAGTACAAAACGATCTCTTCACGCCCTTGGCGTGCTCGTAATGCTGCTGTTGTTTGGATTCGCAGAAACGGTTCAGGCGCAGCGCAGCATTATCCCCAGTCTGGGTAACTCCCGTTCCGGAACCTCAGGTTTTCAGTTTCTCAAAATTAACCCTGATGCCCGTTCATCTGGTCTGGGTGCTTCAAATGTAGCCGATGCGGCTGATGCTTCCGCTCTGTACCTGAACCCGGCGCTTGCCGCTCAGATGCGCGGAAATCAGATTCAGCTCGGGCACACGCAGTATTTCACGGATATCTCCCTGAATTACGCGGCCTATGTGCACCGTATGGGCAGCATGGCCTTCGGGGCCTCACTGCTGTATCTGGATTCCGGCGACATTAACGAAACTACCGAGTTCAATCCTTTCGGAACCGGCCGGACCTTCCGCGCCATCAACATGGCGGCCGGGCTTACCTTTGCACAGGAGCTCACCAACCTGTTCAGCTATGGCGTAACCTTCAAATATGTGGAAGAGCGCATCGCCGAGTTTGAGGCGCAGACGGTCGTTTTCGACGTCGGTTTTTTCTACCGCGTCGGGGATACGGGCCTGCGCTTTGCCGTGGGTCTCAATAATTTCGGGATTGATGCGAGCCCCTCGGGTGAAGTGCGCCGCCTCGACCTGAACGGAGAAATCCGTGAAACGGAATTCGAAGAAGTATCACCGCCAACAACCTTCAAAATGGGAGCGGCCTATGATGTATTTACCGGTGATAACCTCTCCGTAGTAGGCCTGGCGCAGATCACCAACCCGGCCGATAACGCCGAGCAGTTCAGCTTAGGCGCTGAACTCATCTACCTGAATCAGTTTTACCTGCGGGCGGGCTATGAGTTTGGTGTTGATGAAGCTTCCCTGCCCAGCTTCGGCGTCGGATTTAACCTGCCGGTGCTCAACTACAGCCTGGGCCTTGACTACGGGTTCAGCACCCGGGACCGCCTCGGAAGCCTGCACCGCTTTGCGCTCAAATTCAATCTTTAAGAAAGATAAGCTAACCCGATTATGAAGCAGTTCTTTACTACCCTTTTTCTGTTTGCGGCCGCCGTGGCATTACTCACCGCCTGTGAGGATATGTTCGGCTCCAAACAGGACCGCATAACCGACGAGATATTTGAGGATGGCCGGCTTGATCCGAACCTGATTGTGGAAGATGTGGGCTACGTTGCCCTGCTGCCTTTCTGGGATTTCTTCAACAAACCAACGGACATTTTTGTAGGCTATGACGAGCTTGTGTACGTAACCGATGCCGATGGCCTGCACGTGCTCGACCGCGCCGGCCGCCGCTACCTCACTTTGAGCGATGCCGGTGACTTTGACATCAGCGCGTCTCAGAACGCGAGCCTCCGCAATGCCGTAGCCGTTACGCAGGACCGCCTGCTGAACGTTTACGTGGCTGCCCGCTACGACACCGTAATTACCGCCGTGAATCCGGACATTACCTGGAACCTGCCGGCTGTGTACAAAATCAAAAATGCAAACGGCGCCGGCCCGATCGAACTCGTACAGGTGATGGTGCATCCTTTTATGGACGCCAGCCGCGCAACGACCGCTTCCCAGCGGAACCGCCTGAACCGCAACATCCCGGACAACGACGAGCTTGTTGAAATCACCGGTCTTTCGACCCTGGCTAACAACGAGCTGTACGTAACCCGCCGCGGTCCCCGGAACCGTACCGGTGAAGCCATCACGCAGGACAACACCGTGTTGATTATGAGCCCTGTTGCCAACAACCCGGCCCGCATGCGCAACACGAGTCAGATCCGGGCGCTCAACCCGAACTCGCCCTCGCTCACCAGCGCAATCGACCTCACCGATATCGCAACCTTTGCCACGCCTCCGCAGCGCGACAACGTACCCGCTGACCGCAGCTTCCTGATGTCGCAGGGCGCCCCTGACCCGGATAACCCCCGCGATATACCGTTTCGCGTACTTTGGGTGAATGCGGTAAACACGCCTGACGGTATCGAGTACCGCTCCAACCCCAACCTGCTGAACCGCGACACGACCCGGGCAAGAAGCTTTCTGTACGACCAAAACCGCTTCACCAACCCGAGCGGCATCGCCTTCTCCGGCGACGAGCGCGCCCACATCTTCGTAGTAGATGCGGCCCGCGACAGCCTGTACCTGTTTCAGTCGAACGGCATCGAAGGCGTAAACCCGCCGCCGGGCTCCTCCGGTACCCGCGCGATCAACGTCTCCTTCGGCGGCACCGGCAACGGTGCCCGTGAATTCGACAACCCCTCCGGCGTGGCTTACTTCCGCCGCATCGTGTACGTAGCCGACACCAACAACAACCGCATCTCCCGCTTCCGCCTCAACACCGATTTTGAGTAGCATTTCGCGACAGAAGCGCAACACAGCAGCAAAAAAAATTACTGAGCATTACCACCACAAAAGGCCGCCCCGCACCGGGGCGGGCGTTTGTGGGTTTGGGGGGGGGGGGCCGGCAGAAAGAAAAAAATTACGGAATAAATTTTTTTTTTTTAGGGGTTTGACGTACTTTTATATAACGGTCGAAGCTGCATAAGTAATTACTTATACGACTCCAGAAATCATGCACTATTAACCACCCGTATTTGTACTTATTGACCACCCGGAAGTTGTTAAGGTTGAATTTTGTTTACTATTGCGACTTGGGAGAGAGTAATGTGCTATGCAATAAGTATTTATTAGGCAGGAACATTGGTAATCAAATTGAACATATCAATCATCAATAAAACGAAACTAATATTCACCTATACTTCTATATTGGCATGTAAAGCGCATGTTTAATACGCCTACAACTAAGTTGTGCAACATTCTGCGCTCAAACAGACACATTTGGTTTTTGCCTACACGCAAAGCCAACGCTGAAAAACCCAAAGAGCCTGTTTTGATGCCAACGCTCGGACAGAAAAGATGAAATTTGAAACTGATAAAAAGAACTTAAATTAAATGGCAAAAAAAAACGGAAACGGAACCGAAGAACCGTTGGAAAAACAACTCTGGAAATCGGCTGACAAGCTGAGAAAAAACATTGATGCTGCGGAATACAAACACGTAGTACTCGGACTAATATTCCTGAAATACATCTCAGATGCGTTTGAAGAACTCTACGATAAACTAAAAGCAGGTGAAGGCGAATACGTAGGAGCCGACCCAGAGGACAAGGACGAATACAAAGCTGAGAATGTGTTCTTCGTGCCAGAGAAAGCCCGTTGGTCTTATTTGCTCTCACAAGCTAAGCAACCCACCATTGGTAAATCGGTAGATGAAGCCATGGACTTCATTGAAAAAGAAAACGTTTCACTGAAAGGCGTTTTGCCCAAAGTGTATGCCCGACAAAATCTTGACCCCACCAGTTTGGGGGAACTCATAGACATGATTGGAAATATTGCCTTGGGTGATGCCAAATCCCGAAGTGCAGATATTCTCGGACATGTGTTTGAATACTTTCTTGGCGAATTTGCCTTGGCAGAAGGTAAAAAGGGCGGACAGTTCTACACGCCAAGAAGCGTTGTTGAACTTTTGGTTGAAATGCTCGAACCCTACAAAGGGCGGGTATTTGACCCTTGCTGTGGTTCAGGTGGAATGTTCGTACAATCTGAGGAATTTGTCACCAGCCACCAAGGACGCATCAATGACATTTCCATTTACGGACAGGAAAGCAACCAAACCACTTGGCGTCTAGCCAAAATGAATTTGGCCATCAGAGGCATTGATAGCTCACAGGTGAAATGGAACAACGAAGGCTCGTTTTTGAATGATGCCCACAAAGACCTGAAAGCTGATTATATTATTGCCAACCCACCGTTTAATGTGAGCGACTGGAGCGGTGATTTACTGCGTACCGATGGCCGCTGGAAATACGGCACACCACCTACAGGAAACGCCAACTACGCTTGGATTCAACATTTCATGTACCACTTGGCACCCAGCGGACAAGCGGGTTTTGTGTTGGCAAAAGGTGCACTGACTTCCAAAAGTGGTGGTGAAGGTGATATTAGAAAAGAATTAGTGGAAGCCGATTTAATTGACTGCATCGTAAACCTGCCTGCCAAGTTGTTTTTGAATACCCAAATCCCTGCTTCGCTTTGGTTTATGAGCCGTAACCGTAGCAATGGCAAGTTTCGAAACCGAACAGGCGAAATGCTCTTTATTGATGCCCGCAACCTGGGGCATTTGATCAACCGCAGAACCAAGGTGTTGTCTCAAGAAGACATTGACCAGATTACCAGCACCTACCACAACTGGCGAAATGTGGATGGCAACTATGAAGATGTAAAAGGCTTCTGTGCTTCTGCCACCAAAGAACGGGTAGCCGAACTGGACTATGTACTTACCCCAGGCCGCTATGTGGGCTTGGCCGAGGAGGAAGATGACTTTGATTTTACTGAACGCTTTACCAGCCTAAAAGCCGAGTTTGCAGCCCAACTCAAAGAAGAAGCCGAACTGAACGAACGCATTGCCGCTAACCTTAAAAAAGTGAAAATTGATGAGTGAGGAACAACAAATATTGGTGGACTTACTGAGAAATGCAATTAACTCAGTTTATCAAGAAGAAAGATTTCTTCTTGAATTTGCTCAAGGGGAAAGAGCTGGCTTGGAACAAGCATTTGTATTCAGAACAGGAGTTTATCTGAGTCAACTTTTAGACGGAACAGAATATGAAGCACTTGACCTAGATTCTGAATACAACAAAAATCATGGTAATGCCAAGACGTCTAGAAGGTTTCCGAATGGATTGCGACCTGATTTAATTATTCATAGACGAGACTCAAATGAAGAAAACAAATTAGTCGCGGAGTTTAAGGGTTGGTGGAATAATGATATAGCTTCTGATTTGCAAAAATTAGAAGACCTTACTGACCCAAATGATAATTACAATTACTTGATTGGTGTATTTGTGCAAATTGGAAGTACCGAACCAACTTATCGTTTTTTCATAAAGGGTGTTGAGAATGAGTGAGTGGAAAGAAATAGAGCTTGGCGAAGTTGCACATGTTCAGACTGGCCCATTTGGAAGTCAGCTTAAAAATGAACAATACATTACTGGCGGCACACCCGTAGTAACAGTAGAGCATATTAAAGATTTCAGAATTATTGACTTTGACTATCCAAGCATTACTAATGAGGATAAGGAAAGATTGAGTAAATACTTAATGAAAGAAGGCGACATTCTCTTTACAAGAGTTGGTTCGGTTGATTTAAGTGCTTATGTAAGTAAAGGTCAAAATGGATGGATGTTTTCTTCACGCATGCTTAGAGTAAGACCTAGTAAAGAAATAAATTCTCGTTTCTTATCATATTTCGTTCAACAAAAAAGCTTCAGAGACTACATAATAAACATTGCCGTTGGTGCGACAATGCCTTCAATAAACACTGGAATTCTAAAGACAATTCCTATTTCATATCCACCCTTAAAGGAACAAAACGAAATCGCATCCGTCCTTTCCAGCTTAGACGACAAAATAGACCTGCTGCACCGCCAAAACCAAACCCTGGAGCAAATGGCGGAGACGCTGTTTCGGCAGTGGTTTGTGGAGGAAGTAGATGATGAGTGGGAATTCACATCACTTGAAAACTTTGTCACCTGCTTTAATGGAGTCTCATACAAATCAGCTGACTTGAATCCATCAGATACAGCAATGATAACGTTAAAGAGCTTTGCGAGAGATGGCGGCTTTAGGCTTGATGGTTTTAAGGAATACACAGGAAAGTATAAAGAACAACATATTGTCAATGAAGGAGACCTTGTAGTCGCTCATACCGATATAACACAAGATGCTGCTTTAATCGGTAATCCGATAATGGTTATTGGGAGAAGAGAGTACAAAACATTGTTGATTTCGATGGATTTAGTAAAAGTTGTGTCAAACCACGATTGGTTAAGCAAAGAGTTTCTGTACTATCAAATGAAATCAAGAGACTTTAAACAACATTGTTTGGGCTATTCGAATGGTTCCACAGTTTTACATCTAAGCAAACAGGCTGTTCCATCATATGAATTTTTCCTACCACCAAAGGAATTAGTTGCTGAGTTTACCAGTCAAGTGAAACCACTGATTGAAAAATCGAACAAGAATATTAAACACATCCGAAATCTAGAAGAAATAAGGGACACTCTTCTTCCAAAACTTATGAGCGGAGAAGTGCGAATTATGAACTGAATAAAACAATACTATATCCTATGGCAGACGAACCAATAAGAGAAGAACAATTAAGAAGAAACTTGACTACAAAAGAGGTTTATCATTTTGTAGACTCTGAAAAAGGTATTGACCAGATTTGCCGTGAAGTTTTTAAAAGGTCAGACAAAGTTGTTCACTACCCTATTGGTTTTAATGGAGGACCGAAATATTTAAAAGTTAAGCAGTTCATTTATGAAGGTTTTGGTAATCAATTACCAGTTGGCGTCAGTAAGTCGTCATCAAGAGGCTTGGGATTTACAAAAGTTCTTAAGCCATTAATTGAATTCATTGAAGCAAGTTTCCCGACCGACACCATAAGAATCATCAAAACAGGTGAAAGCATTTTTAGTGCTGATAGAAAGACACTAACCTTATCGGAGAGTGACTTGATAAAACTTCACGAAGTTTTCCAACACAATTTAGATATTCAGAAACAAGACAGAGAAGTTCTTGCATCAGAAGAGCTTCATAAGCTGTTTCCAACTGCAATTGATTCCGCTGAAAGGGAATATGTAAAGAATTCAATATCTACTGCACTTTCAACTTGGAAGCAATCTCTTGATGAATTTTCAAACACTGACAAAGAAGCCATAAAGGAACTCTTTGAAAAACTCATGCTTGCAGATGGATTCATTTCACCTGAAAGTTTGCTGAAAACCAAAGAGACGATAGACGAGCAATACATTGATGACGTAATTGCAGAGTACGAAAAATTGATGCAACAAAAAACTGAAACGAAGAATCTTGAGAAGAAATGGCAAGGGTTCTTAAAAAAGCATAGTTGGATTTTCTCTTACATTTTTTCCTTTCCAATCATTTTGCATGAAGATGAGGCTTATGTGGGTGGTAAAGGAATTTCAAATAAAAACGGAAAGGTTACAGACTTTTTGGTTAAAAACAACCTTACCAATAATGTCGCATTTATTGAAATCAAAACCCATAAGACTGAATTAGTTAAGAAGGGATCAGCTTACAGAGGAAATGATGTATTCTCTATGAGTTCCGATTTGTCAGGTGGTATTTCACAGGTTCTCAATCAACGTGATAATTTTCAAAAACAATTTGCCATTCACAAGATGAATAGTGAGGATAAGGGATTTGAAACCTTTAATTCAAAGTGTGTCGTATTGATGGGCTCTATTTCAGATTTGAGTGCCAAAGAACTGGGATCTTTTGAATTATTCCGAAGCAATAGCAAGGATGTAGAAATATTAACCTTTGATGAACTGCTAGCAAGATTCAATAACCTTAAAGAGCTCATGATGGGCAAAGTGAATTAGCATATATTGAATGACAAGAATAACCGAACATAGTATTGAAGATTTTGCCATCAAATTGTTGGAGCATTTGGGCTATGAATACATCTATGCCCCAAATATTGCCCATGATGGCGAAAATCCCGAGCGGAGTTCTTACCAAGAAATTCTGCTCACCCATCGTATGGCAGAAGCAGTGCGAAGAATTAACCCCACCGTGCCATCTGCAGCACAAGAAGAAGCCATTAAGGAGATTCAGCGCATCCATTCGCCAGAATTATTGACCAACAATGAAAGCTTCCATCGCTTATTGACAGAAGGTATCAAAGTCAGCTATCAGAAAGATGGTCAGCAAAGAGGTGATTTGGTGTGGTTAATCGACTTCAACACACCCGAAAACAACGACTTTATTGTTGCCAATCAGTTTACGGTGGTGGAAGATGGCGTAAACAAACGCCCTGATGTTATTCTCTTTGTCAACGGCATTCCTTTAGTGGTCATCGAACTCAAAAATGCAGCAGATGAAAACGCCACCATCAAATCTGCTTACCGCCAGATAGAAACCTACAAAGCAGTTATTCCAAGTCTGTTTACTTACAATGCGTTCACAATTATCTCTGATGGATTAGAAGCAAGAGCAGGAACACTTTCATCGGGCATGAGTCGTTTTATGGCTTGGAAATCGGCAGACGGCAAAGAAGAAGCATCGCATTTGGTGAGTCAAATGGAAACACTCATCAATGGAATGCTCAACAAAGAAACCTTGCTGGATTTAGTTAGGCATTTCATTGTGTTTGAAAAATCGAAAAAGGAAGATTCAAAAACGGGCGTTACCATCATTTCAACAGTCAAAAAATTAGCGGCTTATCATCAATACTATGCCGTAAACCGAGCGGTAGAATCTGCCATGCGAGCCACAGGCTACACATTGGAAAAAGAAACGCCTACCAGTATGGTGATGGAATCACCAGAAAGTTATGGTGTGGCGGGTGTAAAATCACAACCCAAAGGCGACCGAAAAGGTGGTGTAGTTTGGCATACTCAGGGAAGTGGCAAATCCCTTTCCATGGTGTTCTTCACAGGTAAAATCGTGTTGGCCTTGGACAATCCCACTGTTCTGGTCATCACCGACCGTAACGATTTGGACGACCAACTCTTTGATACCTTTGCTTCTTCCACTCAGTTGCTAAGGCAGGAACCAAAACAGATTGAAAACCGAAACGATTTAAAGGAAAAACTGAAAGTAGCTTCTGGTGGGGTGATATTTACCACCATTCAAAAATTCTCACCCGAAGAAGGCAATGTCTATGAAACCCTTTCAGCACGTGAAAACATTGTAGTGATTGCCGATGAAGCCCACCGAACTCAATACGGCTTCAAAGCAAAAACGGTAGATGAGAAAGACGAACATGGCAATGTGATTGGAAAGAAAACCGTGTATGGCTTTGCCAAGTACATGCGTGATGCTTTGCCCAATGCCACATATATTGGTTTTACGGGTACACCCATTGAAAATACCGATGTAAATACCCCTGCCGTTTTCGGAAATTACATTGATGTGTATGATATTGCTCAAGCGGTAGAAGACGGAGCAACCGTTCGCATTTACTACGAAAGTCGTTTGGCGAAAGTGAACCTAAGCGAAGAAGGCAAAAAGCTGGTTGAGGAATTGGATGATGAGTTGGACGGTGAAGAACTCACCGAAACCCAAAAAGCTAAAGCCAAATGGACACAATTGGAAGCCTTAATCGGTAGTGAAAACCGAATCAAGAATGTATCGAACGATATCATTCAGCATTTTGGTCAACGCCAAGAAGTATTTGAAGGCAAAGGAATGATTGTGGCCATGTCCAGAAGAATTGCCGCAGACTTGTACGATGAAATCATCAAACTAAAACCCGGGTGGCATTCGGACGATTTGGACAAAGGTGTGATTAAAGTCGTCATGACTTCTTCCTCTTCAGATGGGCCTAAAATCGCCAAACATCACACCACCAAACAACAAAGGAGAACACTTGCCGACCGCATGAAAGACCCGGATGATGAACTGAAACTGGTGATTGTTCGAGATATGTGGCTTACCGGTTTTGATGCGCCCAGTATGCACACGCTTTATATAGATAAACCGATGAAAGGCCACAACCTGATGCAAGCCATTGCAAGGGTAAATCGGGTTTACAAAGACAAGCCAGGTGGTTTGGTAGTGGATTACTTGGGTATCGCTTCTGATTTGAAAAAAGCACTTTCGTTTTACTCAGATGCCGGAGGAAAAGGCGACCCAACCATTGCCCAAGCCCAAGCCGTTGAATTGATGCTCGAAAAACTGGAAGTGGTTTCGCAGATGTACAACGGATTCCCATATGAAGAATATTTCCAAGCAGAAACAGGACAAAAACTTTCCATGATTCTCGCAGCAGAAGAACACATTCTCGGACTAGAAGATGGAAAGAAACGATATATCAATGAAGTAACAGCACTATCCAAAGCTTTTGCGATTGCCGTACCGCATGAGCAAGCGATGGACGTGAAAGATGAAGTTTCATTTTTTCAAGCCGTTAAAGCACGATTAGCCAAGTTTGACGTTACAGGTTCAGGTAGAACTGATGAAGAAATTGAAACCACCATTCGTCAAGTCATTGACCAAGCCTTGGTTTCTGAACAAGTAATTGACGTCTTTGATGCTGCCGGGATAAAGAAACCAGACATTTCAATTCTATCCGAAGACTTCTTGATGGAACTCAAAGGAATGGAACACAAGAATGTGGCGCTGGAAGTTTTGAAGAAACTGCTGAACGATGAAATAAAAGCTCGTTCCAAAAAGAACTTGGTCAAGAGTAAGTCGCTTAAAGAAATGTTGGAGCATTCAATCAAGAAATACCACAACAAGATTTTGACGGCTGCCGAAGTGATGGACGAACTCATCAAGCTGAGTAAGGAAATCGTGAACATGGACAGCGAAGCCAAAAAACTTGGGCTGACTGACTTTGAATATGCTTTCTACACCGCCGTGGCCAATAACGACTCCGCCAAACAACTCATGCAGCAAGACAAGCTAAGAGAGCTGGCTGTGATTCTGACCGAGCGGGTAAAACAAAATGCTTCTATCGACTGGACTATCAAAGAAAGTGTAAGAGCAAAACTGAAAGTCATCATCAAGCGGACTTTAAGACAATACGGGTATCCGCCAGACATGCAAAAACTGGCAACAGAAACGGTATTAAAACAAGCGGAAATGATTGCGAAAGAATTAACAACTGACTAAGAATTGTCAATGCTCGATAGCCACACACATTGCCAAGCCGCTCAAAGCAGCCGCACAAGCCAAAGCTTGTCAATAAGTGTGTCTGAGCCAACGCACGGGCGACAGAAAAGAAAGCACGAATGCACAAGATAGCACCCCCCAAAAACCAACAAAAGGCTGCCTCTATCTCAGGGGCAGCCTTTTTTGGGTTCAGTTCAGGCCCCACAAAAATGTGAAGGCCGACGCTGCAAAAATATTGCAGCATGGGTTGAATCTATCAAACCAGCTGCACACCTGCAACCCAAATAATCAGGCGGTTACGTAAAAAAAAGCAGCTCCGGTACCGAAAGCTGCCGCTGCCTCAAAATCCATCAACCTGAAAAAACAAATCCCTTCCCAAGCCCCAAAGCCGGAAGCCATAATCTCAAATCATCGAATCTTCAAATCCTCAAATCCTCAAATCCTCAAATTTAAAAAAATCCTCAGCGGACGATTATCCCCGTAGCGGTGAGCCTTGCTTCGAGGGCATTGCCCTGCGCCATGCGGTGCAGTTCGGCTTTCAGTTCGAGCAGTTCGCGTTCCGCCTGCTCCCGGCGCCCGGCCGGAAAGGTATCAAGGTTATCGAGCAGGAACTGAAGCTCCGCCAGCTCTGCGGCATATTCCGCATCTGAGATCTGCGCGTACACGCCGGTCATCGAAAGCCGGATTTCCGCCGGAGCCGGAAACCCCCGCTGCGTTTCGTAGCGCGGATACTCCGCCCGAAGCTCAACCGTGCGGCCGAACCTGTTCAGCGATCGGAACCGGAAACCCGACAGCTGCAGCCGTTCCGCATCCATCCAAAAAACCGCCTCCCGAAGCGGGGCTTCTTCCATACCTGAAAGCAGCGGCGTTTCGCGCAGGGCCTGTGCATCGAGCGTGAAGCGCATCACCCCAAGGCCGTTCAGGCTGTCGGCCTCAGTCACGGCACTGCCCAGCAGGGCACGAAGCTCATCCCCCAAAAACTGCATGAAGCTGAAATACGCCAGCAGCTCATCCCCCTCATCCGGAACCAGCACGGCTTCTCCCTCCCGCAGCTCCCTGCGGAGCCTCACCGTTTCGAAGGGCTCGCCCATGGCCGCGTAGCGGATTTCCACCGAGTTGATATCTGCCAGAATCTGCTGCTGATGCGCAATAAGCCGCTCAATAAGTTCCGCAGCAGGGGAGGAGCCGCTCTTTTCATCCGCTGACCGTTCGCTTGCCTGCGCCTGTACAGGTGCCGTGCCCGTCAAAACTCCGGGGAGGGCGATGCAGGAAAAAATGAAAGCGATAATAAAAAGTGTGACGCGCAAAACAGAAAACCGGGGTGGAATAAATAAGAGGGGAAGGAATAAGAATACCAAAAATCAGCCGCACAAAAAAAGGCTGCCTGAAAAACAGGCAGCCCTTTTTAGAAATTGAGTAGTTCAAAAGACTACTTTTTCTTAAAAATCAAATTATCCAGGGCAAATTTACCGGGACCTATCAGCGCAAGGCTGATGAAAACGATGCCCAGCTCCAGCGGATAGGCAACTTTCGGCATAAAAGGATCGCCAATACCAATGTGAAGCATCACGGCTACAAACATGGTGAAGGCAAGTCCCGCAGCGGCAAGCCGGTGTAGCAATCCCAGCATCAGAAAAATACCGCCCAAAAATTCGGCCACGGCAGCCATCAGTCCCCAGAAAACAGGCCAAAAGGTAATCCCCAAAAAGCCCATCGCCCCACCGAGCTGTTCCCAGGTTTCCGGACCGCCCATAATTTTGGGGTAGCCGTGCAGCATAATCATGAATCCGATGCCTACCCGCAGAAGAAGCAAGCCGGCATCACGAAGCGTATCGTTAAAATAGTTCATAGCATGAGGTTGATTGAATAATTTATTTGTTTAAACAAATATCTGACTATTTCTGTTTAAATACAAATCAACGAAATATCATTCAAAAAAAAACGCCGCCTGGATATACCAGACAGCGATTTAAGAGCAAAAGGTAAGAAAGCCTATTCTTGTACTTCCTCGCGGAAGCTTTCGCTTGCCACAATTACCACCTCGAAGCGGCGGTTAAGGGAACGCCCTTCATCGGTCGCATTATCCGCAATCGGCTCGGTGAGGCCGCGGCCTTCCACCACAAGGCGGCCGCGCTCAACACCAAGCG
>JAFIET010000126.1 GCA_020832405.1 Balneolales bacterium | reverse complement strand
CCCCCATGCACATCGAAAACCTCATCGGCAATACGCCTTTAATCGAACTTCAGCACATCCCGGTAAAGAAAAAGGTCCGCATCCTTTGCAAGCTTGAGGGGCAGAACCCCGGCGGCTCTGTAAAAGACCGTGCCGCACTCGGCATGATCAGCGGCGCTCTTGAACGGGGCGAAGTAAAGCCGGGCGACACCCTCATTGAAGCCACAAGCGGCAATACCGGTATTGCGCTCGCCATGATAGCCCGGCTCAAAGGTCTGAACATGGTTCTGGTAATGCCCGAAAACTCAACCGCCGAGCGCGTCCAAACCATGAAAGCCTACGGCGCACAGGTGATTCTGACCCCTGCTGAAGGCACCATCGAACTCTCCCGCACCCGCGCTGACGAGCTGGCGCAGCAAAACGGCTGGGTGCAGCTCAATCAGTTTGCCAATGCCGACAACTTCCTGATGCACTACCGCACCACAGGTCCGGAAATCTGGCGGGACACGGAAGGGAAAATCACCCATTTTGTGTCAAGCATGGGCACGACGGGTACGATTATGGGCGTGTCGCGCTACCTGAAAGCGCAGAACGCCGGTGTGCAGATTGTTGGCACACAGCCAAAAGAGGGTTCGTCTATTCCGGGCATCCGGCGATGGTCGCCCGAGTTTCTGCCGGCCATCTATGAGCCGGCCCGGGTTGACCGCATAATTGATGTGAGCCAGGCCGAGGCTACCCGTATGACCCGCCGCCTTGCCAAAGAGGAAGGAATCCTGGCGGGAATGAGCAGCGGCGGCGCTCTTCAGGCGGCTATGAAGCTGGCGATAGAGCTGGAAGAGGGGCTTATTGTGTGCATCACCTGCGACCGCGGCGACCGCTACCTGAGTTCGCCTCTTTTTGGTGAATGAGACAATATTTGAATTCAAAATTTGTCCGGCACTCCTCAAAAAGCAACATAATCAGCTGCAGTGGTACAATTTTAGAGCAGGTTGGGACATCTGTACTATACATTGGTGCATCTGTACTAACACGCAGGGCGCAGGGCTTTGTATATTGCGAAAGAGTTAAGACAGTTCTTGTTTGATTATTTCAACGACAATTACAGTCAAGATCTTTTCGCAATGAGCACAACGCAATACAAGAGGCGACCGCTGAAATGGTCGCCTCTTTTTATTTGATATACTTGCTGCGATTTAGCTTATGCAAACAGGTAGAGAGCCTAAAGTGCCTTTTCAACTTATAAAGGCAGCTCGCACGGCTGCGGCTTAATTTAGCATGCCCCACCCATCAGCCTGAAAGAGGCAGCTCCCTGTTTCTCAGATTTCCCGGGGCGAGCCTGTACCGCCTCTGCTGCGGAATTCATTGGTAAGCTGATTTCTGAGCACCTCATTCATTTTTACTTCACTAAACCTGTAAATACCGTTTTCCACTTCTATCCGCGCAAAGTTTTCAGATGAAGGCTTGCGCCCGGTAAACCAGATGACAAGGTGGTCTGTGCCTTTTTCCTGCACTATTACCGGTGCAATGGTGCCGGGCTGATAAACACTGTAGCTGGGTTCACAACGGGCTACACCTTCAACGGCAATCCATTCCCGGCAAAACAAATGCGGATTAAAGTCATGGTTATAGGAAAGCGCAAAAAACTCAACCCCTACATTAAATTTCTGAATGCGCTCCGGTAGCAGTACGCCTGATTCTTCATTCCAGGGCAGCTCTCCGGTTGCATTGTAGTGATTCAGATTCGCAATGTTGAGCTGCACAAAAATGGTACGCGGGTTCCAGGGCAGTGCAAACCGCTCAGCAAGCCGGCTGTCCCTCACGCCGTACCGCTGCCTGATCTGAAAAAACATTTTTGCGATTTCTTCCGCTTCTCCCGCCATTACATCCGCATCAGCGTTTGGCCTGAACCATAACATGAAATCTGCAGCTTCGCGAAGCTGTGCCTCATCCGGCTCAGCACTTGTGTAGGGGTTTACAGTGTCGCACTGTACCAACACGAACATCGCAAACAGAAGTGCAGTGCTGATTAAAAAGGAATTCTTGCTAACAGGTGGCATAAGGGGTAAGGTTAAGCGGTATTAAGTACTTGTATCTCACTTAAAATAATGTTTTTAGGCTCAGAAACATCCCCCTCTGTTTTTTTTAATTAAAACTGTAAGGTTTTGCCGGCTAAGGTCTCTATACAAACACAGGCGGATACTATTTATCCGCAACGAGACCTGATGGCAGCAGCCTTTTAGCAATCTTATTGTTCAAACCGCTAACAAATAACATTTCATCACAATGAATCAGTTTGTAATACTGGGTACTTACGAAGAACGACTGCGTGCCAGTAACCTGAGCGCCAGAGATGCCTTTGCTTACAGCGTTTGGGCAGCTCTGTTTCTCAAACAAGCTGCAGCCGGGAAAGAAGACCATAGCAGCCTTGGTTTGCGTATCGAATCTTTCGTCGAAAACCAGCGGCTGGATTTCGGCTGCACGAACAGAGAGTTATCTGAGTGCAAACGGGCACTGAACCTGCTCTCTCATATAATAAAGCAGCAATCCGCATGGCTCTGAGCGTAAAGCCCCGGGCATAATCCCAAACATTTCCATCCCGCCCTAAAACATAACTTATGAAGCTCCTCACACACCTTTCGCTTCTGATGGAATCCGAACATTACTCAGAAAGAACCATTCAGCATTACAAAATGTGGGTTTCTGATTTCATCCTCTTCCATTATAAGCGACACCCCTTAAAGCTGTCTGAAACCGAAGTACAGCTGTACCTGTACTCGCTTGAACACTATCGCAAACTCAGGCCTTATAAACTGATGCAGTGCAAATCAGCCCTGCTGTATTTATACAGAAACGTGCTGGGCAAAACGGATTTCCATATTCCGGATGCAGCTCACCCGGTACATGCACCGCATCCCGCTATGGCAGAGCTCTGACCCCTGCCTGATTCCTTCACCAAAAAAAGGCGGTACCGGAAATTCCGGTTACCGCCTTTTTTATTCCGTTTTTGCAGAAAGTCAGCTTTCAGCTGTGTTCAGTTTCAGAAACGCAGGCCGCTTAAGGAATACCCGACCGAAAACCAAATCAGCCTTCCGCGAACCGGCGCGCCCAGCACATCCACACGCTCGTTGTCAAAAAGGTTGGATACGCTGGTTTTAACATTTACACCGGTATTTGGGATGGCGTAGCCGAGTACGAGGTCAGCCACGAACCGCTCCGGGATATTTCCGCCAATCAGGTTTTGGCTGTTCCAGTAACCCGAGGCAAAATCATAGCCTCTGGTGTACCGGCCTGAGAGATTCGCAAAAGTACCCGGTGTGATGAGGTCGGTTGTATTTACCGCAAAACGGTATTTGGCTGTCGGTACATTAAGTAAGAGCTCAGCGGCAATGGGTGAACCTTCATCAATAGTGAAATCAACAAGTTCGATAAACGAGGCCGTACCCGATACCGAAATGTTACGGTTCAGCTGATACCCGATGCTGATATCGATACCGCGAACTTCTGCTTCCCCGAAGTTGATGTAGGTGAGCAGGCCCGTGAGCGGATCGCCGGTTAATACCTGATTGCCGGTATCATCAAACGGAATCACATCGATTCCGTTGGCTACGAAAGTGAGCGGACTTATGAAATTGTTGTAGAAACTGTAGTAGGCGTTCACGTCAACAAACAAACCGTTGCGGAAACTGCCAATGTAGCCTAATTCAAAGCTGTTTACTTCTTCAGGGCTCAGCGGATCGATGCGGCCTATCGTGCTGCCGTCAGGGTTCCGAAGCTCGTAGCCGCCAATATTCCCCCGTGCTGCCAGGCCGTATCCCGGGCCGCCAACAAGGTTGATGAAGATGTTGTTTTCCAGAACGGTCGGGCTTTTGAAAGCACGGTTGTAGGTTATTCTGGCATTGTGGTTCGGGGCAATGGTGTAAACAAGCGCGGCTTTAGGGCTGAACTGAAGATCGTAGTTGCTGTGATCATCGAGCCTGGCAGCAACGGTTGCATTTAAACGATCCCGAATAACCGGATATTCGAGCTGCAGATACCCGCCAAACTCTGTGGCGCTGATGTCTTCATTGTTAGCGTCAGCGAGGAAGGTTCCCTCAGAGTTGGGGTCGTAGTAGCGATACTGCAGGCCTGTTACGAAGCTGAGGTCCCCGATTTGATTGTTGTACTGCAGCTCGGCATCGTACATCTGCGCCTTATCGGTGAAACCGGTTGCAGCACGAAGCGCTTCCAGATCAATCTGATTAAAGGGAATACCAGCTGCCAGCTGAGCCGAAACGGCACCGGCAACACCGTTGAGCTGATACGTATCGCCGGCATCATTTCCGGTGCGGGTTGCCTGCGCATACCAGTTGGAACTGCTGAGCTGCAGGCTCTGGTAGTTGACCGTCCAGCCGCGGATGTGGTTTCGCCCGTTGTTCGTGAGGCCGAACGTATCGGTGTAGGAGTAACCGGAGGAAGCTACAAGCTGCCAGTCGCCGGCCCGATAGTACAGGCTCGCATCAACCTTTTGGGACGACACGCTGTAATCGTCAAGCAGGTCAGCTTCAAAAACGGAATTAGGCCCAACCTGACCGTTAGCCAGCGTGTTATAAAAATGGGTGAGGTCTCTTTCGCGCGGCTCGAAGTCCTGTGCGGTCATGTATTGACCCGTAACTTTGAAGCCTAAATTATTATTGAAAAGGAAACCAGCCCGCCCGTTGAAATCAAGCAGCTCATTTCCGCCAGCCCGCACATCGAGGTCGAGGCCGGTACGGTTCCATGGGGTTTTGGTGATGATGTTGATTACCCCGGTGTGTGCATTCGGCCCGTACAGCGCGGAAGCCGGGCCAAGCACTACCTCTACACTCTGAATATCGAGGCCGGCATTCGGCAAGAAATTGCCCTGCGGCAGCCCTGTGCCGGGAAGCTGTGCCATGCGGCCGTCTACCATGGCGAGCAAACGCGTATTAAACTGATTGTTAAAACCGCGGGCCGAAATGCCCTGCGCGTTAATACCCGCATCCACAAAATCCACCCCTTTGATGCCTGAAAGTGCATAAAGCGGCGTCGTACCGGCGGTATTGGCAATTTGCTGCGCACTGATGCGCTCGATGGAAAGGGGCGCGTCCACAATCTTTTGCGGGCGGCGGGTTCCGGTTACAATTACCTCATCGGTTTGCAGGGAAATGGCGCTCATCGCAACATCCACCGTGAGGGTTTCCCCCGAATTGATGCGAATGCCGCTACGAACAACATCTTCATAGCCAATAAAAGTAAACCGAAGACTAACCGTACCCGGATTGATATTTTCAAGCCGGTATTCGCCGTTAGCCTGCGTGCTCGTTCCGGTAAATGTGCCGGCAATTACGACATTAACGCCCGGCAATACCTCGCCGGTTTGAGCATCTGTTACGGTACCCGATATGGTACCCCCCTGTGCCAGCGCAAAAGCGGGCAGGCTTATCACCAGCAGTAGTATAGCTATTAATCTCATGTTTCAGCTCCGAATAATTGGTGATTCTGATTGAGTCAGAAGATTTTGTGTGTGATATGTTTCTATTGTTTGAAAAATTTCAAACTTTTGAACAATAAGTGTTTGACACCTCATAATCAATAGAGCAAATTCAAAAAAGTGCTCTTATTTCGGGGAAAAGCGCTTACACCCAAAACCAGCCTTTTGCACTATTGGCTAGAAGTACACCTTCAAAACTATTCCCTATTATACAGTATCTTTAGAGTCGCTTTTTCTCAACAATTTCCCATTCCGGTCACTTTCACTTCATGCAGCCCACAACTCAGCGCGACTCTATTGCCATGCAGCAGGCTGCCGGCTATCTCATACGCTCCCTTTCCACTACAGGCATTCTGCTGGGCACTTTTTTCCTGGCGCTCTCTCTCACCCCAAGCC
>JAFIET010000125.1 GCA_020832405.1 Balneolales bacterium | reverse complement strand
TATGGTGTACAAGCCTTGTTCAGCCCGCGGTCCTCGGTCCTCAGCCGTCTGCCGTTTGGGGTCAAAAATAGATTTCCCAACTCAAACACCATTTCAACCCGCATATCCGGCGGTCAGGGCTGTTCGCCCTGCCTCTACTACATGGCATGCCTGCGGCATGCTTAATTTGGAGGGGCGCGCGCGTTTTCTACCCATGTGGTATCCCTAACGGGATATGGTGTACAAGCCTTGTTCAGCCCGCGGTCCTCGGTCCTCAGCCGTCTGCCGTCCTCGGTCAGCCGTCAGCGGTCGGCGGTCAAAAATGAGTTTCACCACTGAATCCCATTTCAACCCGCATATCCGGCGGTCTGCGGTCGGCGGTCTGCCGTCAACAATAGATTTCCAAACACACACTCTTTCCACCCACATATCCCGCGGTCCGCGGTCTGCCGTCAGCGGTCAACAAATCCTCACAACCCCGCACCATCATCCCATAAAAAAAGGCACCCCCTCTGTTCAAAAGGAGTGCCTTGTTGGATTGTCAAGTTATCAATCAACCAATCTGTCTTGAGCTTTCAATCCATACTGTTAAGAATTTCTGCTCAGATAAACTGAACTGCTGCTTACTTAACCAGGGTCATCTGACGCATCAGGGTGGTGTTACCGGCCTGAAGGCGATACAGATAGATACCGCTTGAGAGGTTGGAAGCATCGAAAGAAACGCTGTGCTGACCCGCCTGAAGGGAGCCGTTCACCAGGGTAGCTACGCGCTGACCGTTGATGCTGAACACTTCGAGGCTCACCTGAGCGGCTTCCGGAATCGCGAATTCAATTACCGTAGTAGGGTTGAACGGATTAGGGTAGTTTTGGCTCAGCTGGAAATCGCGAACCATTTCACCCGGCTCTTCCACACTTGTACCTGTTCCGCCTGAAACTTCCGTTGCTACAGCCGGCTCAGAGAACAGTTCTGTGCTGGTGTTGTACTGATGCAGCCAGAAAGTATAGCTCGTTCCCGGGTCGAGACCAGAGATATTAAAACCAAACGGGCCAACACCATTGCCGTCACCTTCGGTAGTTCCGAACTCATACTCGTTAGCTTCGGTGATCGGGTTTTCAACATTATCAGCGGTGCGTGCGTAGAACAGGCGGTACTCGATATTCGGGTTTTCAACATTGTTCGGACCGGCTGCCAGGAACATTTCACCTGAACCAACAGGTTCTCCGCCAATGTTATTGGCAATCACGAAACCTACCGGCGTGGGTGGGGGAACAATAACGCCTTCGCCACCGAATGCTACATCATCCCAGAAGTACACGCGCTCAACTTCTGTCGGGCCCGGTGGGGTGAAATCAAAGAAGATGGTGAATTTGTTGTAGTTGTTGGCAAAATTGATAGGAGCGGTGCCACCTGCCTGATTGGCAAAATCAAATACGAGAAGCTGCCATTCTTCAGCAACCGTAACCGTAGCTTCGGTTTCGACTGAGATAGTCGGGTCGTTGGAGTCTTCAACTTTTGCACGAACCGGAATACCTGCAACCGGCGACCATACCCGAACACTCATGGTAGTTTCATCAGGTGTGAAAGGGATCGGGGTTGAGAAACCGTCTGGTTCGCCAACAGTAGTTCCTGCAAAGAAAGCAACGCCTTCAGGCTTAACGGTACGAACAACCAGGTTGCTTGGGTCGGTAGGATCTGTGACGATACTTGAAGAAGCACCTTCAAAATCAAAGAGACCGTAATCAATGTCCGGATCGTTGAAAGTTACCGGAAGCGAAAGGCCACCCGGTGGCGGTGGGGTCTCGTCAGTCGGGGTGAGGGATACATTATCAACTATAACATCGTCATTACTCAAACCAGCTTCGAAACCGAGTTTCATCTCAGGGTACTTTGCTGTAAGCGTGAAAATAGTTTCGTAGGTTTGCATTTCTGTAGAAAGCGAAATATCAAAAACGTTCTGCGCTGCAAATCCGCCGGCTTCTTCGCCGAAGAAAGAGCGAAGCTGACGCCCTTCAGCGTTTGAGCGGGCATCGAACTGAATTTTGTAGGCCTGACCTACAGTAAGGGCATCAATTTGAGACTGGCTCAGGATCTGATTCAGCTGAATCCACCAAACTTCGCCGCCTGCGCCGCTGATTTCAGTGATGGTAGCTTCGCCGTCAACAACGGCAACATTTGCGGAAACACCGGCAAAATCTGCAATAAAGGTGCTCCATGACTCAAGGCCTGACGAAAAATCGCCATTATTCAGAATATTCTGCCGTGCATCGGCCTGATTAACCGAACCAAGGGTAAGCCCTGTAAACAACAGAAGCGCAATCATTGCCCTGGATGTGTTTGTAAGAAAAGATTTCATGATATATGGGGGGTTTGTTACTGATTTGTGGAAACGCTTTTAAGGTAGAAGAATCGCCCGTTTTATGCAAATAATTTTCTCTTTATTTGCACAAAAACGTACTTTTCAACCCAAACACCTAATTCACATAACCTTATCGGATTAAGAATATCAAAAATAAAGAGCCGCCCGACCCTCACATTCCCGCTTTCTGAGATTCCTGATTTTAAGACAAACGCTAACATTTTGTTTTTTAATAGCCGATTTTAGACTTCAAAGACTTTATACATAAGCGAAACAAAAGAATCCGCCAAACGCCGGCCCTGCAGACTGATACTGTTTTGCAACCCGCTGACCTCATTTTGCACAAACGTTCAAATTCCATATGCAGCCTGCCTTCATTTAAGAGTAGCTTTACTGAAAAAAATTTCCCATATTTTGCAATAAAAATCCCTCTCACGAATTTACCGGAACACATGATCAAAAAAGTAACCTTAAAGGACATAGCCGATGATACCGGCCTGTCTATTTCGACGGTATCGAGGGCACTCACCCGAACGGGGAAAATCAGCAAGGATAATGAGAAGAAGGTTTTCGAGAGTGCTTACCGGCTTAACTACCCGGTTTCCAACATACACACGCCTTTGGAGCTCAGAAAGACCATTCATATTGCCATCATAACGCGGCACTATACGGGCGAGTTTTTTGCATCGCTTTTTGAAGGATTCGACCGTTCTACCAAAGACAGCAACGCCGGTATCAGCCTTATCAGTGTAACGCACACCTCCGACAGTCCGGAGCAGATTAACAGTGATCTGCGCAAAACACACTTTGATGCGGCTGTAATTTTCATGCCCGACTACCGCGCTAAAGACTATGAAACCATGCTCCGGCTTTGTCCGCCCGAGTTCCCGATTGTTTCCATTGCACCCATTGCAAGCCCGGTGATGGATACCGTTACTTTCGATAATTACCGCGGGGGGCATCTCATTGCGCAGCATTTTGAAGCCCGCGGGTTCCGCAAGCTGGGCATCGTGCACGGACCGATTAACAAATCCGAATCTATGCTGCGCAAAAACGGCTTCGTTGATTACATACAGGCCTCAGACGACCTCAGCCTGGTGTGGGAATACGGCGGCGATTACTCTTTTGAGCAGGGCAAGGCATCCTATGAAAGCTATCGGAATGCACCCGTTAAGCCTGATGCTATTTTTTGCAGCAACGACGGTATGGCCGTAGGGTTCATGCACAACGCCATTCGCGACGGTCTGGCTGTTCCCAACGATGTGGCCATTGCCGGCTTCGACGACCTTCCCACCTGCAACCTGTACACCCCAACCCTCACTTCTGTGCACACGCCTTACGAGCTGCTGGGCAAAAAAACCATCGAAATTATTCTGAACCGGCTCAAAGATCAAAGCAGCGAACGGCACTCCGGCTACATGAGCCTGGTGCCCGTATCACTGACCGTGCGCGAAAGCACCACCAAAATGGCCCGTACCTTTAGAAACCCCTACCAAAGTCTTGTCTGATGCAGCATTCTGTAAGGCTGAGCGGTGAGTCCGCAAGCCGCTCTCAGAAGAATTACGACCTGCCGTATCTAAACCCGGAGCTGCCTTCCGAACAGCGTGCTGAAGACCTGCTCAGCCGTATGACCATAGCCGAGAAAATCGGCGAGATGACGCAGCTCGACATCACCCTGATCAACAAAACCGGCAAACAGCGGGATATCGAACTTGACGCCGATAAGGCACGTGAGCTCATCCTCAAGCACCACATCGGGTCTTTCCTGAACGGAGAGGCCGCAGCGCCTGAGGTCTGGTTCCGTTTCATGGATGAACTCACGCGCATAGCGGTGGAAGAATCCCGCCTGGGCATCCCGCTCATTTTTGGTATCGACCACATTCACGGGGCGAGCTACCTGAGCGGGTCCACCATTTTCCCGCAAGGCATCAACCTCGGGGCCACCTTTAACCCGGAGCATGCCCGGCATACCGGCTACACGACTGCGCTCGAATGCGCCGATGTGGGGCATCACTGGTGTTTTTCGCCCGTGCTCGACCTGGGGCTGCACCCGCAGTGGCCGCGCTTTTGGGAAACCTACGGCGAAGACCCGCATCTTGCCGCCCGCATGGGTGAAGCTTTTGTGCGCGGCATGCAGGAAAATCAGGAAACCGCGCCTTACAAAGTAGCTGCAACCGGCAAGCACTTTCTCGGCTACTCCGACCCCCGTGCCGGCTGGGACCGCACCCCGGCGCACATCCCTATGCAGCAGATTCACGAATTTCACCGGGTATCTTTTCAAAAAGCGGTTGATGCCGGTCTGCGTACCATCATGCTCAACAGCGGGGAAGTGAACGGTGTACCCGTGCATGCCTCCTACGAACTGCTCACAGAACTGCTTCGCAACCAAATGGGGTTTGAGGGCGTGGTGGTCACCGACTGGGACGATGTGCGCAAGCTCATGAATTTCCATTACACCGCCGCCGATTTTACCGAGGCAACCTACCAAAGCGTTACGGCCGGTATTGACATGTGCATGACTCCCCTCACCCTCGATTTCAACGAGTCCATGCTCGAGCTGGTCGAAAGCGGCCGCATAACCGAAGGCAGGCTCGATGCTTCGGTCCGACGCATCCTGAAGCTCAAGTTCGATCTGGGACTGTTCGAGAACCCCTTCCCCCGAAACGACCGCTTCGCGCGCATCGGCAGCACCGAAAGCAAAGGCAAGGCCCTGAAAGCCGCTCAGGAATCCGTCATCCTCCTTAAAAACAAAAACGAAACCCTGCCGCTTAAACAGCCCAAACGCATCGGGCTTTTTGGTCCGTCGGCGCAGAGCCGGCGCAACCTCTGCGGCGGCTGGACCCTCGCCTGGCAGGGCGGCGAAGAGGCGCGCTACCCCGAGAGCATGCATACCATTCACACAGCCCTCCAAAAAGAATTCCCTTCGGCTGAGGTCATTGTTTTTTCGGATGATGCGCTCCGTGACCTTCAAAAAGCTTCGCAGCGGAAACAGAAGTCTTTCCTGCAGGAACTCGAAGCGCTGGATGCGCTGATTTATGCCGGCGGCGAGGAGCCTTACTGCGAATTCGCGGGGAATATTTCCGACCTTCGCCTGCCGAAGCCGCAACGCGAAGACGTGCAGCTGCTCAGCCGGGCAAAGGTGCCGCTCGTGCTCGTGCTCGTTCAGGGGCGGCCGCGGCTGGTAACCGAACTGCTTGAGGGCACCGAGGCCTTCATCCATGCAGGTCTGCCGGGCTTTGAAGGCGCGGAAGCCATCGCCAATGTGCTTAGCGGAGCCGTGAACCCTTCCGGCAGGCTTCCGTTTTCCTACCCAAAGTGGCCCAATCACTTCCTCCCCTACCATCACAAGCGAAGCAACATTTATTTTTTTGACCCCTCGGTTGCCAACCACATCACGCAGGGTACCAAAAACACGGCGTTGTATCCCTTCGGTTTTGGCCTGAGCTACACAACTTTTGCCTATTCCGGGCTGCGGCTAAGCCGGTCGGAAACCAACGGCTCTGACCCCATCCGGGCTACGGTGCGCATCACCAATACCGGCACGCGGACGGGAACTGAAACCGTGCTTTGGTTCACTTCCACGCTTGT
>JAFIET010000124.1 GCA_020832405.1 Balneolales bacterium | reverse complement strand
GGTAGAGGTTTCAAATCTTTAGCGACAGCTGACCGGCCGTCATTGCTTTCCCTTAGTTCTGGAACAGAACGTTGGAACGGCCTTTAAGCAGGTGTCATTTTTCAGCTTTGAGACCATTTTCAGAACCGGCTGCCATCGTACCGCAATAAAAAACGGCCGGATCATTGCGGGTTTGTTGGTAACAAAAAGGATAGCGCCCGGTTTTCATAAAACAAAAAAGCCTTGTAAGTTATAAAACTTACAAGGCTTTAGAGGTGTTAAACCTGTGGAGCTATGGGGATTCGAACCCCAGACCTTCGCGCTGCCAGCGCGACGCTCTAGCCAGCTGAGCTATAGCCCCGAGCAAGACTTTAAATATAAGGCCTTTCTGCTGCTTTCCGCAAGTGCATTTACTGTAATTCTGTGTTTTATCAGAACAGCTGTTTTCAGGCTTTTTAAGCTACTCATTTAACGGCCTTCAAATCCATTAAGGTAAATGCAGGGTATGGCTCTGAAACTTTGAAATTACATACTTATTGCAAGTAATTATATATCAGCTTATTAGGCTTATTGTTTCCGGTAAATTAAAAGCAATGTGAACTCAGGCACAGATAGCATTACTTTTTTTATTAAATTCGATAAAGGACTCCGGGCTGCCGATCATATGCAGCTCTTGCTGGATTCTCAGTTTTTTAACTCATGTATAACCTTTGCCTGTGTTGTGCGTAAGGCCTGCGTTACGCAGGTCGGAATTGCGTTACCTACAGCAAGCGGTCTGCTTCATAACTTATTGTACTTAATCACTTTGATTCGGTTGGTTTCAGATAATTCTGCGTGTTTCCTAACGCATGCCTGTGCGTTTCAGGAACAAACCGATATCTCAGACTTCAGGAAAATTTGATAAAAGCTGTATTGATTGATGATCAGCCGGAAAACCGGGATCACCTAAGATCTCAGTTACTTGCGCATGTTGATCGGATTGAAATTGTGGGCGAGGCCGGTTCTGTTAATGCCGGTATCGCCCTGATCGGGTATGCGCAGCCTGATCTTCTTTTTTTGGATGTTGAGCTGAGCGACGGAACCGGCTTTGATCTGCTCGATGCAGTACCGGCTTATACCGGCCGGGTCGTTTTTGTTACCGCTTTTGAGAAATATGCGGTGCGTGCTTTTCGCTCCAATGCCATCGATTATCTGCTAAAACCCGTTGGGCAGGATGATCTTGAACAGGCCGTTGCCCGGATTTTTGTGCATGGTTTCAGCGACGAAGCCAACCGGCAGCTGTACCGCAGAGCGCTGCAGAATGCCGCCGCCCTTCGCGAAAGCCAGCAGCCGCCTCAGCAGATCGTTATTTCCTCCCTTCAGGGCATGGAAATGATTGATGCCTCAAAAATTACCTTCATTGAAGCCGATAACACCTACTCCAATGTTTACCTGAGCAACGGCAGCAAAATTACAGCTTCCAGACCTCTGCTGGAGTTTGAAGAAATTCTTGATGATGCCCGCTTTTTCCGGGTTCACCGCTCCTATCTCATCAATGTAAATCACCTTAAGCGGTTCGTATCCCGCGATGCGTATGCCGAACTCGTTTCAGGCCAGACGGTGCCCGTTTCCCGGCGAAAATCAGCGGCTTTCTCCAGTTTCCTAAAAGGTTCTGCCTGTTAAATGATGCGGCGTTCGGAACTACTCCTCAGATGCAGCGCTGCCCTTTTACTGGCTCTGATGCTGTTGTTATCGGAGGATGTGTTTCGTGATGCGAATGCGCAAATTTCACGGCCGCAAAACCTGCTCGCCGGTACCATTGTGTACGACATGGTGCAGGATGCCGAAGGAAACCTCTGGTTTGGAACCGAAAACGGACTTATTCGCTACGACGGGCACGGGCTGCGGCGCTACTCAACGGCTGAGGGCCTGCCCGGTAACAGCGTGCTTTATGTGGGTGCCGACGCAGCCGGCCGGGTTTGGGCGCTTGATTTTACAGGTAATACCTCTTTTGTACGGCAGGGTGTTTTGCATACGCCGGCTGATACGCCCCTGCTTGAAGATGCGGCCTCGTCCAATCTGGTTCAAACTTCGGTATTTACAGACGCCGACACCACCTGGATAGCATGGGAGCAGCATCGCGTAATGCGGTTTACGCCCGATCAGGCAGATAATTTCAGCTTTTTAAACCCTGAATTAGTTTCAGTAAGGCATATCGCCCGGGACCGCCGCGGCAACATTATGCTGGCCTCGGTCGATTCTCTGTATCAGGTAAGCCCGGGCAGCCTGTACCCGACGGCTGCTATCCGTAAGAGCTTCACCCCGGGTCGCGTGTTTAACTACCGCGGCGTGCCCTTCGCACCCTTTGGCACAGCATGGCAGCGAATGGAGTTTTCCGCAGATGCGGCCGCCGAATCAGCCGCTGCGCCCTGGATGACAGCCGGTGCCGAAACCATAAAATTTCCCCAGCCTGAAATCCGCGGGCGTATGTTTACGGCAATTGAAACCTACGATGAATTCATAGCGCTGGGCACCACCGACGGACTGTACTTCATCTCACCTGAACCCGGCCTGCCCGTAAAAACAGCGCTCGAAGGGATGTTTGTCAACCGTGTGCTTCAGGATTTTGAAGGAAACATCTGGGCTTCAACACTTGGCAGCGGTGTGTTTAAATTTCCGGCAGGATTTTGGCAAACAGCCGGTTTTGAAGCTTCAAAAGCCGGACTTTCATCCCTCAGAAGCCTACTGATACTGCCTGACGGGTCCGTAATGTACGGTTCGGCTTCAGAGGTTTACGGTTTGCACCGTAACAATGAGCTCACCCTCAGTTTACTTCCGGAATATATGTCATCACGGTTTGGCTTGCAGCTGCTGCTAATGGATTACTGGGGGGATGACATCGTGCTCGCATCATCGAACCGGCTTTTTTCGGGACCTGTTCGCAGCGATGGCACCATAGATTTTGAAGCAGGATATTTTGTTACAGTCGGAGGTGCCAAGCAGATCGTTCCGGTTTCCGAAAACAGGATTTATGCAGCTGCAACGGAGGGCATCATACAAATAGACCGCCTGCCTGACGGTGGGCTCACGCATCAGAATCTTTACAACAGGCGTTTTACGGCTCTCGCCTATCATCCCCGTTCCGGACTGATAGCAGGCAGTGCACAGGGGGTATGGCAGTTTCGGGACAACCTCCTAACGCCCGTGTTTCAGGTGCTGGAAAATGCACAAATTACCGATCTGAAAAGATGGGGGCAGGATGAGCTGCTGATTTCAACCAATGGTTTCGGTCTTTGGCAGGCCTGCCTTCTAAGCGGCGAACTGTTTCGTTTATTTGAAGACGATCTGCGGCTGCTCAATATCAGAGAACTCAAGATTGATGAAACCGGTAACTGGTGGCTGGCTACCTCAACCGGCTTATTCAGTTACAACCCGGCAGCTGAGCAGCTCATCAGCTGGGATACCGGAAATATCCGGCGAATTGATGTTAAGAACGGTTTGCTCGCTTATATCACAAGTGATGTTGCTGTAGAGCGCTCGGTTGCTCAGGCTAACGGGCCGGAATTCAGGCTTAATCTGAACCATCCGCGGCTTATTGCTGATCAGGTGCAGGTAGCGCTGAAGGCTTCATCGCTGCTGTCGGGCGCTGACGGCTCAGAAACACGTACCTACAGTGCGGTGAGCCTGCCGCACCATACACGGCTGCTGCAACTCGATACAAGTGCTCCTTTTTTTCGGGAGGAAGGGCAGCTGAAATACTTTTTCCGGCTTGAACCTGCCGATACCGGGTGGCAGGAAACCCGGCAGCCGGATTTCACTTTTCGTGTATTGCGGCCGGGCAGTTACAGGCTGCATATCAGAGCTGAGGCACCCGGTGCACAGGCAGCAACGGCGCT
Source organism: Balneolales bacterium (assembly GCA_020832405.1). GTDB lineage: Bacteria > Bacteroidota > Rhodothermia > Balneolales > Cyclonatronaceae > Cyclonatronum. The sequence continues at coordinate 2,175 of JAFIET010000124.1, read as the reverse complement.
GCTTATCCCGTTTGTGATTGAAGCGCCCTTCTGGAAAAAGAGCTGGTTTTTAGTGCTTACTTTCCTGCTAAGCCTCGGCTTGCTGGTTGCTCTGGTACAGCTACAGCTTCGGGCTGTTAAGAGAAGAGAACAGGCCAAGCTGCAGCAGTACGTAAAAACAGTTGAGCTCGAACAACAGGCGCTTACTGCGATGATGAACCCGCATTTTGTGTTTAATGTACTGAATTCCGTCAGGCAGTTTATGGCAGCAAAAGAAGACGGAAAAGCCGACGAATACCTGCTGTTGTTTGCCCGGCTGATCAGGCTGCAGCTTGAAGCAACCTTCCGGAAGAAAATCAGTCTCAGACAGGAGCTTGAACTACTCGAAATGTATGTGAGGCTGGAAAAGCTGAGAATTCAAAACCCGCTGGAATTTCATGTTTACTTATCTGAGGAACTTCAGGAAGAGCTCGATGAAATTGAGATTCCTTCAATGCTGATACAGCCCTTCCTGGAAAATGCGCTGCTTCATGGCATACAGCCTTCGGCTAAACCGGGTATTGTTTCGCTAACGGTTGCACTGGAGGGGCAAAACAGGCTCGTTGTAAAGCTTGAAGATAACGGAATAGGATTCGACAAAAACCATAAAACAAAACAAAACAGACATGAATCGCTCGCTTTGAAGCTGATAACGCAGCGCCTTGAACTCATGCAGCCCGGCCCGAAAACGGAAACCGCATTACTTATTGAAAGCAAACCCGGAGAAGGTACCGTTGTCAGGTTTGTTTTGCCGGTATAAAAAAAAGGCCGCATCAACTACTGCACATTGCTTTAGGGCTGCCTTGCCTGTAACAGCCCCTGTTTAGGACTCATTTATCTCTCGATGTTAGTTATGCAGCAATACGTGCACCGTAGTTAATGCGGCTTCGTTTGGGTAATAATCCGTCTGTAGATAATAAATTGTAAGTACTGATATAATTTTATTGAAAAGAGAAACATCTGTTTTGCTATACCCAAATATACGTATGAAGCATACGGTACGTAATATTGGGTTAGTAAACGGTATTATTCACTTTGTGAGCGGTACGCATCCCATTAAAGTAGCAGTATATACGTACTTTTTTTCCTAAGACAGGTCTTATTCCTGGCATTAACCGGTTGAACATTCGTGCAGATACCTTGTGCAGCCTCTAAGATAGGGCTTAAACAGAAAATATTGCAGATGACCTTGCCATCTGTTCACATAAAGGCCAAAAAGTGATATATTTGATGCTCACTTTCTCACACTCACAACCCACGCTGGTTTAAACCTATGACTATGAACCTGACTGTAAGAGCAATCTTCTTTCTCCTTGCTACCGTGCTGTTGTTCTCAGCATGTCGTTCATCCAAAGAAATTCTGCCTCCAAGTGAACGGACTCTCGAATACCTGATGAGCCTCGACCCGGAAATCCTCAAAACGCTGGATACCGATGGCGACGGCCTTTCTGATTACGATGAAATCTTTGTTTACGGTACCGATCCGCTGAACCCTGATACAGATGGGGATGGCCTTTCTGACTATGATGAAATCTTTAAATACGGCACCGATCCTCTCAACCCCGATACTGATGGCGACGGACTGTCTGATTTTGATGAAATATATGTTTACGGCACCGATCCGCTGAATCCCGACACCGATGGCGACGGCCTTTCTGATTATGATGAGATTTATGTTTACGGTACCGACCCGCTCAACCCTGATACCGATGGCGACGGCTTTACCGATGGTCAGGAAATTGAAATGGGCACCGACCCGCTTGATCCGAACGATCCTATTGTAATTCGCGAACTCAATCAGATCAACTTCGACTTCGACCGTTCTAACATCGACCGTCAGGCACGTACCGCGCTTCTTGCCAATGTTGAGAAACTGAACACAAACCCGAACTACACCATCCGCATCGAAGCCTTCACAGATAATGTTGGTACCGATCAGTACAACCTGCGCCTGTCTGTGCGCCGTGCAAATGCCGTTGCCGACTTCTACCGTGCACAAGGCATTTCAAGCGAGCGCATGACCGTTGTTGGTCTCGGTGTTGACCCGAACCCCTGTCTGAACCCGATTCCGGGCGACCGCGGCTGCCGCGAAAACCGTCGTGCCGCATCCGAGCCGATTCACCCGTTCCGCTTCCAGCCTCAGTTTAATAACTAAGC
>JAFIET010000020.1 GCA_020832405.1 Balneolales bacterium | reverse complement strand
AACTGGTACCCGGTAATCGATGCTATTGCCTCGGCCGCCGGAAAGATCTCATCCGCCCGAACAAAGAAAACGAGGGTCAAATATATGCTCAAGGTCAATGAAGCGATGGATGAAGCCATCGCAGAGCTCTATGCCCTGCAGGCCGGAGAATATGATGATGATTCCGAAATTGACCCGGATGAGTTTTTGTATGATGAGTTTGGCAACTTCATCACCGAAGAAGAAATCAATAAACCGGTCGGCTTCGCTGATGATGAGGAAGATGACGACAACGATGAGGACGAGGACGAGCCCTTTGGTAAAGAAAACAATATCTTTCCAATTAAATAAACGGCATTAAAATCATTCTTAGCTGACTATTCGACAAGAGGGCGCGTGAAAGAGGCATCGGAAGCAGATCAGGAAACAGGGCTATTCGGGAAGCATCCGGCAGACCGGGGCCGGAAAAGGCTTTGGATTGCCCTGCCGGTGCTGCTACTTTTTGCGCTGCTTTGGTTTGCCGTGCCGGTGCCGGTTTTTGAGGTTCCCTACGCAAGCGTAGTGTACGACCGCAACGGGGAGCTGCTTGCCGCCCGCATCTCCGATGATGGTCAGTGGCGCTTCCCGCCCGGAGATGCGCTGCCGGAGCGCTACCTCACCGCGCTGCTGCATTTCGAGGACAAACGCTTCATGCGGCATCCCGGCATTGATCCGCTGGCTGTGGGCCGGGCCGTGCGACAGAATCTCCGTGCCCGCCGCGTGGTGAGCGGGGGCAGCACTATTACCATGCAGGCCGTGCGCCTGTCGGAGGTGAACCCCCCGCGCACATTCCGGCGCAAGCTGCTGGAAGCGGTGCAGGCGCTCAGGCTCGAAAGCCGCTACACCAAAGCGGAAATCCTGCAGATGTATGCGGCGCATGCGCCCTTCGGCGGCAATGTGGTCGGGCTTCAGGCGGCGTCATGGCGCTTTTTTGGTCGCGACGCTGCGGAGCTTTCCTGGGCTGAAGCGGCCCTGCTTGCCGTGCTGCCCAACGCCCCGGCCCTCATCCATCCCGGCCGAAACCGCGACGCCCTGCTGCGCAAGCGCAACCGCTTGCTCGAAAGCCTGCACGGGGCTGGTCACTTCGATGCCCTCAGCCTGCAGCTGGCGCAGGCCGAGCCGCTGCCCGAAGCCCCGCTGCCCCTGCCGCAGCTCACACCGCACCTGCTCGACCGCATTGCCCTCGAAGGCGGCGCGGGCACGCAGCAGCGCAGCACCATCGATGCAAACCTGCAGCGCCGGGCCGCAGAAGTCGCGGCACAGCATCACGAGCTGCTGCGCGCCAACGAAATCCACAATATGGCCGTGCTCATAGCTGAGGTAAACAGCGGCCGGGTGCTCGCCTATATCGGTAACAGTCCGCAGCAGGCGGGGCAGCGCAGCCGGGGGCAGGCCGTCGATATTATCCGGGCACCGCGCAGCACGGGCAGCATCCTCAAGCCTGCCCTCTATGCGCTCATGCTGCACCGGGGCATGATCCTGCCCAACACCCTCGTCGCCGATGTGCCAACGCAGGTAGCCGGGTACAGTCCGCAGAATTTCAGCCGCACCTACATGGGCGCGGTGCCTGCTTCGGAGGTGGTCTCCCGCTCCCTCAACGTGCCTTCGGTGCGCATGCTGCGCGATTTCGGCCTGCCCGATTTTCACTATTATCTGCAGGAGCTGGGGCTGAGCACAATCACCCGTTCCCCCGATCACTATGGCCTAACCCTCATTCTGGGCGGGGCAGAGGCCACGCTTTGGGATGTTGCCGGCATGTACGCATCCCTGGGGCGGCACCTGCTCCGCTACGACGCCCGGCTTTCGGAGCAGCAGCCGTTCCGCGCGCAGCCGCTTCATTTTTTGCAGGGTGAAGGGTCCCTTGCTCAAAACAGCGGCTTTCCCCTTTCGCACGGCGCGGTTTGGGCCATGCTGGAAGCCATGCAGAATGTGAACCGGCCCGACAGTGAGGTTGACTGGCGCCGCTTTGCATCGGCCCGGCAGGTCGCCTGGAAAACGGGCACAAGCTACGGACACCGCGATGCCTGGTCGGTAGGCCTCACCCCGGAATATGTGGTGGCGGTTTGGGTCGGAAATGCGGGCGGAGAGGGGCGGCCCGGCCTCACAGGCGTGCAGGCCGCTGCCCCGGTGATGTTCAGCCTGTTCGGTTTGCTTGGCGAAACGCGCTGGTTCCCCGAGCCGGTTTTTGATATGCACACGGCAGAGATCTGCCTGCTCAGCGGTCACCGTGCCGGCCCCGACTGCACGCACACCGCCGCGCAGGCCATACCGCAGGCGGGCCTCGAAACGCCGGCCTGCCCCTACCATACCCGCGTGCACACCGATGCCGTAGGCGGGCTGCGCGTTAACAGCCGCTGCGCGGATCCGGCGCAGATGCAGTCAGAAAACTACTTCGTGCTGCCGCCGGCCATGGCGCACTTCTACCGCAGCCGGAACCCCGCCTATCGCAGCCTGCCTGCCTGGATGCCCGGCTGTGAACCCGATGAGGGAACGCAGCCGGCCATCGACCTGCTGTACCCGCCAGAGGGCGCCGAAATCTACATCCCCGTTGAGCTGGACGGGCAGCGCGGGCGCACTGTTTTCGAGGCGGTGCATCAGCGGCCGGATACCCGCATTTTCTGGCACCTGAACGGCGAATTCGCCGGCAGCACAAGCGGGCAGCATCAGCTGCAGCTGGCCCCCGAACCCGGCACCTACCTGCTCACCCTGGTTGACGAGCACGGGCTGCAGCTGAGCCGGCGCATCACCATCATGGAAAACCGGCGGCAGTAAATCCGGTCAGGCAATTCCCTGAATGCGCCGCTTCAGCAGCTTATGTCAACCTGCATTGATTTAATCAACTGATTAATCATATTCAGATTGTATCACAGGGACTGAATAAATATTTTACCTAAAATACCATCACCCGAAAGTCTTGCATCCATGGCTGAGTCCAACCCAGAAATCAATTGGGATCTTGAAGCGTACAACCTCCCGGAAGTCCAGCAAAACGACCTGAATCAGTTGTTGCGATTGTGCGAAAAACATCTGAAATCTTATGATAAACAGCTGATTTCCAAAGCATTTAAGCTCACCTATCAATCGCACAAGGAAGGTGTGCGGGCTTCCGGTGAGCCCTACTACCTGCATCCCCTTGCGGTAGCAGCTATTATAGTGGAGGAGATTGGCCTTGATGATGTTTCCGTAGCAGCAGCCCTGCTTCACGACACCGTTGAAGACACATCTGTGACCCTCGAAGATATCCAAAAGCATTTTGGGGAAGTCGTGGTGAAACTGATTGACGGGCTGACCAAGATTTCGGGTTTTTTCCAAAGCAAAGGGGCCAAGCAGGCTGAGACCTTCATGAAACTGCTGGTGTATATGGCCGACGACCTGCGGGTAGTTCTGATCAAGTTTGCCGACCGCCTGCACAACATGCGCACCCTGCATCACCTGCCCAAGCCCAAGCAGCTGCGGATCGCAAATGAAACGAGCGAGCTCTACGCGCCATTCGCTCACCGTTTTGGCCTCTACAACATAAAAAGTGAGCTTGAGGATTTGTGTCTTAAAGCCTCTGACGAGCAGGCCTACAAGTATATTGCCCGCCGCCTGAAAGAGAAAAAGGATATGCGGGAAAGTTTCATTCGGGAGTTCATGGAGCCGATTCGGGAACAGCTGGAGCGCTCAGGTTTTAACTTTGAAATAAAGGGCAGACCCAAGCATATTTTTTCGATTCATAAAAAAATGGTGCGGCAGCAAAAGCCATTCGAAGAAATTTATGATCTGTTTGCGATCCGCATCATATTAGACCGGCCGCACGCAAAAGAAGACTGCTGGCGGGTTTATTCCTTCATTACGGATGAATACACGCCTATACCTGAGCGCTTCAGGGATTTTATTTCTGTACCTAAAGCAAATGGCTATCAGTCGCTTCATACAACGGTAATTACGAAGCGTGGCCGCAAGGTTGAGGTTCAGATCCGTACCCGGCAGATGGATGAAATTGCAGAGCAGGGCCTGGCTGCACACTGGAAATACAAACAGGGAAGCGAAGGCGGTGAAGGCCTGGATAAATTCGTGAACTGGGTTCGGGAAGTGCTTGAAAACCCCGGTGCGGAGTCGGCTCAGGAGTTCGTAAAAGATTTTCAGCTGAACCTGTACTCACGCGAAATTTATGTGTTCACACCTAACGGCGAACTGAGAACACTGCCGCAGGGGGCAACGCCGATAGATTTTGCCTTTGATATTCATAGTCAGATTGGTGAGCGGGCAATATCTGCGAAAGTGAACGGAAGGCTGGTGCCGCTCAGGCACAAACTCAGCAGCGGCGATCAGGTTGAGATTGTTACCGGCAAGGTGCCGAACATGAACCCTGACTGGATCGATTATGTGGTTACGCACAAAGCACGGGCACGGCTGCGGCAGTTTCTGAAACACGAACAGCGGAAAATATCGGATCTTGGGCGGGAAGCCTGGGAGAAGAAAGCAGACCGCAACAAGTTCGAGCTTTCTGATCAGGATCTGGCGCGTATTGCCCGTAAGCTCGGTTTCTCGTCTATTCAGGCAATGTTTTTTGCCATCGGGAATGAGTCGTACGAAATCAACCGACTGGTTAAAGCGGTGCGTTCGTTTCTGAGCAAGGGACGTTTTGAAGCTGATGATCAGGAAGTGAACCTGCATCAGGCCCGTAAGCTGGACTCCAGTGAAGTGATAGAAGACATGCAGACCGCAAATGCGCATACCCTTACCCTTGACGGGAACCTGGGTAATATTAAATACTCCTTCGCCGGATGCTGTAAACCCATACCCGGCGATGATGTGATGGGCTATGTGAGCAAGGAGGGCCTGCTGAAAATTCACCGCTCAAACTGCCGTAATTTGATGCATTTGATGAAGACATCCGAAAATGCAGTTCAGGAAGTACAGTGGACCAAAAATACCGGCGGTAAATTTATTGGGGGGATAAAGGTCATTGGTGAAGACCGTCAGGGTTTGGTAAACGATCTTTCAGACCTGCTTTCCAATAAGCTCAAAACCAACATGAAGGGAATTCATGTGGAAAGTGATGACGGTACCTTTGAAGGCACCATTGTAGTGCACGTAGAGGATCTTGATCATCTGAGAAGCGTAATTGCAAATATCAGAAAGGTTTCGGGTGTGAAGAGCGCATACCGACTTGAATAATCCTTTTTCTAACACTAAAATCAGGTAGAAAAACATAGGTTTTAACCCGTGCTTAAATTTGCCTCCGACCAAGTGCATCCCTATTTCATACAATAGTATTTAAATACTTAAATTGTTAGAGCTTACAGAGTTAATCAAACGATTGAAGAATATTTTTTTGGCCACCTATATATAATAAAATCAACTGTTTGTTTGTACTCTTATTGAAATTTAACAACTAACAGAGAGGATTTCGCCTTATATTAAGGCAAAGTTATTAATCACTTACAGTTGCATCCAAAAATATTGATACAAAAGGGAATTGCCATGACTTATACAAAACGGGACATTGTTCGTCGTATATCTGAGACCAAAAACCTTCCAATGGTGCAGGTTGAACCCTGGGTTGATGATGTTATTGTAGCACTGCGTGAAACTATGATGGAAGCTAACCCAACCTGCAGAATTGAAATCCGTGATTTTGGCGTTTTTGAGGTGAAACTTACCAAAGCCAAACCAAAAGCAAGAAATCCGAAAACCAACGAAGTTATTTTTGTGCCGGAACACCGTAAAACCCATTTCAAGCCAAGCAAGCTTTTGAAAGAATTTCTCCGGCAGCCGCTTGAGTCGGTTGATCAGCAATAAGCGGAATCTGATTTCTGAACCGCTTAGCTGGCTTAACCTGTGGTAAATTACAGCCGTATTCTGGCCTTCGACGTAGGCCAAAAAAGAACCGGACTTGCACAATCGGACCCGATGCACATCATCGCGAGTCCGATTGGTGCGTTTGGGGAACGTGATTTGTTTGAAAAAGTAAACGAAATTGCAGCCCGCAACCCTTTGGGGCATTTTGTTGTAGGCTGGCCCGTAGGGCAAAACGGCCAGCTTGGCTCATCCACCCAAATGGTTGAACAGTTTGTGAAACGGCTGAAATCGCGTTTTCCCGGAATTCCGGTTACCCTGGTTGATGAGCGTTTTACCTCGGTTATGGCCAAGCAGCAGATGATCGATTCGGGCATGAAAAAAAAGAAACGGCAGCAAAAAGGGATTGTAGATGCAACCGCCGCCTGTATTATCTTACAAGAATTCTTAGACCAGCAACCAAACACCCGATAAGCATTTCATGAGTATTTTACCCATCGTAACCTATAACGACCCGGTTCTTCGGCAAAAAGCCGCAGCTTTAACGGAAAATACCCCTGAGCTGCAGCAACTGATCGACAACATGTTTGAAACCATGTACAACGGTCAGGGCGTAGGCCTTGCCGCTCCGCAAATCGGCGAATCTGTCCGCTTGTTTGTGATAGATGCCGACCCCTTTACCCAAGATGAAGAAGGGGAAGAAAATTTCGGGCCTATGGTTTTTATTAATCCTGAATTTACCCCGGTTGGTGATTTCAAAACAGCAACCGATGAAGGCTGCCTGAGCATACCCGGGGTCCGTGAATCAGTATCACGCCCTGAAACCATTCAGGTGAAATGGCTCGACCGCGATTTTAAACCACAGGAGCAGACTTTTTCAGGATGGGTGAGCCGCGTTATTCAGCACGAATATGATCATATCGAGGGCGTGTTGTTTATCGATTATCTCGGCAGTTTCCGCCGCCGCCTTCTCCGTAGCCGCCTTACCCTGGTCGAAACCGGCGAAGTTGATGCCGGCTACCCCATCAGGCCAAAAACAGAAACCGCTGCAAAGCAGGCATAAGCCTGCCGCAGTTTCGCTTTTCTGCTTTCCACGCTATTTCCTGTGTCTTTCTCGCAAGGATGATGCCCACAAAACCAGCTTTTGAATGAAAACCCTGCGCATCGTTTTTATGGGCTCGCCGGACTTCGCCGTGCCTTCCCTTACCAGGCTCGCACAGCAGAGCCCGCACCGTATTGTTTCCGTTGTTTCAGGCTCTGACAAAAAACGGGGCCGCGGCGGTGCACTATCGCCTACACCTGTTAAGTTAAAAGCCCTGGAACTTGGGCTGCCGGTGTTGCATGCCGACCGCCTCCGTGGCAATACGGAGCTGGAGCAGCAGCTCAAAGCCCTTGCACCGGATTTGTTTGTGGTTGTTGCCTTTAAAATTTTGCCCGACAGCCTGCTGGCTGTCCCAAAGCTTGGCTCAGTGAACGTGCACGCTTCTCTGTTGCCTAAATACCGGGGCGCGGCACCCATCCATCATGCGGTGATGCAGGGCGAAACAGAAACCGGCTGTACCGTTTTCCGCCTCGATTCCGGAATTGATACCGGAGGCATCATCACACAGGTTCGTACAGCAGTCGGGCCGAATGAAACCACCGGCGATGTGTACGCCCGCCTCATGGAACTTGGAAGCGGCGCCCTGCTTGAAGCAGTACAACAGCTGGCACAGGGCACGGCAACCTTCACCCGGCAAAACAACAGCGCCGCAACGCCTGCCCCTAAACTTTACGATGAACACTGCCTGCTCGATTTCTCCCGGACGGCTGTGCAGGTTCATAACCAAATACGCGGGCTGAGTCCGTACCCCACAGCTTACTCCCTGCTCGATGGTAAAAGATTGAAGGTACTCAGCTCTCAGCCCGTCACCCTTGAGGCTGAACACCCTTTGCAGACTTTGGTGCCCGGCAGTATTATGCAGGATGGATCGGCAGGAAGGGTTCTGGTACGCTGTGGCGAAGACGCTGTATGTTTGGGAGAGGTTCGGTTTGAAGGTAAAAAGCAAATGCCGGCTCTCGATTTTTTCCGGGGCTGGAACGGAAGCCTTCGTTTAAAGGGGCTATAAGATTGATTTCACCCTTGAAGTTAGGGTAGCTAAAACATAGTTTATAAAGCTGTATTATAAACCGCTGCCGGGTCGGTACCCCTGCCTGATGCGATATTAAATTTTCATTAATATAAAGACAGCAACGGCAGCTACTGCTTAAAACGACTTATGTTAACGGTCAGGCCCTGATGAACGGCCTGCCGGACAGGCTTCAGCCCGATTACAGGGTGTTGAGCTTCCCGTTCGGCCGGCTCTCCTCCGAATAAAATTAAATCCGAACGTGCTATGAAAAATATTTATCTCGAACGCCTTGATGTGATGTTGCGTGAAGGCATTGATAATGAGGAAGAACTGCACCGCATCTGCGAAATGCTGCATCCGGCTGTTTTAGGGCTGCGCCTCTCGGAGCTTGAACCGGAAGATGCCAAAGCCATTCTTGACCGTTTCCTTCCTGAAAATCAGGCCATTGTGCTCAGTCATTTCCGTAAGGAAAAAGCCGGAGAGCTTGCCGAACTGTATATGGATGAAATGCTCGCAGATATTATCGAGCTCATGCCGCACGATGACCGTGTTGACCTTATCAAGCAGATTCCGGAAGAGAGGCGCGAAAAGCTTTTAATGAAAATCGAAGAAGCCGACCGCGAAGACATTATGCGCCTGAGCCTGTACGAGGAAGAAACCGCCGGTGCAGTGATGACAAGCGAGTTCGTAACCCTGCGCGAAACCATGACGGTCGAAGAAGCCCTTGTGAGTATCCGGCGGGTTGCCAAAGACCGCGAAACCATTTATAACGCCTATGTGGTAGATGCCTATAACCGGCTTACCGGTATCGTAACCCTCCGAGAGCTGCTGCTCTACTCAGGTGGCACCAAAATGGCCGATATTATGAATACCGATGTGGTATTTGCCCGGGAAGATGAGGATCAGGAAGTTGTGGCCAACCGCCTGAGTGAGTACGACCTTATCGCCATGCCGGTAATTGACGACCATAACAAAATGGTCGGTATCGTTACCTTCGATGACGTCATGGACGTTCGCAAGGAAGAGGCTACGGAGGATTTTCACAAAATGGGATCCGTAGGCCTTATGAACATCAGCCTCAGCGATGCACCTGTTAAAACCCTGATCCTGAAGCGTATGCCCTGGCTGCTGGTACTTGTGTTTATGAACATCTTTTCGGGTGCAGGCATCGCTTATTTTGAAGACACTATCGAAGCCGTCGTAGCGCTGGTGTTTTTCCTTCCCCTGCTGATCGATAGCGGCGGGAATGCCGGCTCGCAGGCCTCAACCCTGATGGTACGTGCCCTTGCTACCGGCGATGTGAAAATAAGAGACTGGTTCCGCCTGTTTAGCAAGGAGATATTTGTGGCCATTACCATAGGCGTTATTATGGGGGTCGCTGTTTCTCTCGTAGGCTTTTTCCGCTCAGGTCCCGAAGTTGCTTTTGTTGTTGCCCTCACAATGGTATGCTGCGTTACAGTTGGAAGTTTATTGGGAATGTCGATGCCCTTCCTGCTTCAGAAATTTAATTTTGACCCGGCAACGGCTTCAGCACCCCTCATCACCTCGCTGGCAGATATTGCCGGAGTGCTGATGTATTTCAGCATTGCAACCTGGTATTTTAATCTTTGAACCTGTCGGAGAAAAGAGGGTGCCTTAGCTCGATTTTATGGTATATTTTTCCGGTTAACACACGCTTATGATGCCATTAAACGATTTAACTGCTGCGAAAAAAACACTTCGGGCACGTGCCCTGCAAACCCGTATGGCCCTCAGCACCGACGATTGGGCCGAAGCTTGCGCCCGTATTCAGGATTGTTTTCTGGACCTGTTTGAAACGGCTGATTTTCCGCGAATTCACCTGTATTCAGCCATGCTGCTACGAAATGAAATCGATACCGAAACCCTCGCAATCCGCCTGCTGCGTGCCGGAAAAGAAATCGCTGTTCCGGTGATGTCTTTTGAGAGCCGTACACTCACCCATTTCCTGGTAGATGAAGGCACGCGGTGGGCGACCAACCGCTGGGGCGTAAGCGAACCCCTGAACGGAATTCCGGTAAACCCCGATACCTTCGGGCTTATCGTTGTGCCTATGGTCGCCGCAGATGTACACTGCAACCGCCTCGGCTACGGCAAAGGCTACTACGACAACTTTCTGGAAAATACTACAGCACTCAAAGTAGGCTTGTGTATGGAGTGCTGCATTTTTGAGCAAATACCCTGTGAGCCACACGATGTAAGGCTGAATCATGTGATTACTGAAAATCGCTTTCTGAGTGCAACGGTATAATATCGGGGCGGAAGGGATGGGGCAATCTCCAACTGTACCTTTAAAACCGTTGGCACGTAGCAGATCACATATGAACCGGCTGTATGGCTGTATGCTTACAAACCGGAAAGGCATATCTTAATCGTTTGTTATTTTTGTATGATAATAAAGCCTATTTAAGCTGAAAAATCCTATTTTTACGGCATGTCAACCAAAAGCAGATCACAAAAAGATTACCCGCAGGATGCGATTGAACTTGAACAGGAATTTAATATTTCTGATCAGGATCTCGAGCGTGCGTACCGGCAGTTTATTGCCAAAGAAAAGCCTAAAAAGAAGAATAAAGGCTTGCGGGGAGCGGCTTCTGTTTTCGGAGGGGTGATGCTCGTCGTTACTTTTATGATGATGCTTCAGATGGTGGGCATACCGGCCGGACCGGATATTAATTTCACAAACCACATTTTACTGCCCGTGATCGCAGCTTTGTTTGTGTTACTTGGCTGGACGGGCCTGAAGCGGAAGCTTGACAAAAGAAGTGAGGAAAAATTTGATGAGCCGCTTCTGAAAGTTAAAACAGGGGGGCGTAATACCGACGCAAGGCAAACAGATGCTTTTGAAGAGCTTGAGCAGGAGCAGAAACAGAAAAAGAAGCGGGAAAACTTCAGAGATTTTCAGGCCAACAGCTTTTCTGGGAACACCTACGCTGAACGGGTAGCAAATGCTGCCCGCGCAAAGAAACAAAGAAACGACACCTATGCCTTCACCAGAAAAAAAACAATTTACCGAAGCCGTACAGATAAAAAAATAATGGGTGTTTGCGGAGGTATTGCCGAATATTTGAATGTAGATCCCACTTTAGTCCGCATTATTTTTGCTTTGTCGGTAGCATTTTACGGAACTACCTTTTTTCTTTACCTCGCACTTGGCTTTATTCTCCGGAAAGAACCGGTGGATTGATGTACAGTTAAGTGCTGAAACCCAACAAGGGGGCAGATCAGCTGCGATACATTGGGCTGTCTGTATTAAACTTTTTTATAATCGAGGATTACTGATCGTGCTGATTTCATTTGAAGGTATTGATGGCTGCGGGAAAACAACACAAATTATGCTGCTTAAAGAGCGGCTGATGCGGGAGAAGCTTCCCGTAGAAGTACTCAGAGAGCCGGGAGGTACCGATCTCTCAGAAATGATCCGCAGCCTGCTGCTGAACCCCGACGTTCAGATGAATCCCGTTACGGAGCTGCTGCTTTTCTCGGCTGCGCGGGCAGAGCTTGTTGCCGAGCGGGTGCGCCCGCTGCTGCAGCAAAAAGTAATCGTAATTCTCGACCGCTTTTACGACTCAACGGTCGCTTATCAGGGGTTTGGGCGGGGGAGCCTGCCGATTAAAGAGATTCATCACCTCAATAAAATCGCATCTCAGGGAATTGAGCCGGATGCTACTTTCTTCCTCGATCTCGATGTGGATGTTGCCCTGCAGCGCCGTATGGCGCAATCCGGCGGGCACGACCGCATGGAACTTGCAGGGCAGCCGTTTTACGAGCGCGTACGCGACGGCTTCCTGTATCTGGCGAAAACGCATGCCCGATTTATTCAGCTTGATGCGACCCGCAAGGCCGAAGACCTGCATCAGCAAATCTGGCAGCGGGTATCGGGGATGATCCGTTGAGCCCTGGTTAATGGCACGCATTAATGGCACGCGGATTTAGAGGATTTGTCCGGATTTGCGCGGATGGTGTTTGGGGATAATTTGCTGAAGCCGGGGTGTTTGGGTATCAGTTCAGTCTCTTTTGAGATGCTTTTCAATCCTCGCTTTGGCTTCTTCCATGCTGTATATATGGCCTTCTTCAACTTGCTGTTTGGCTTCGAGCAGGTCCTCGAGCATCGCTAATTTTTTTTGAAAGCGCTCAAATTCTGATACATCCATCAATACAGCTGCGCTTTTGCCGTGTTGTGTGAGAATGATGGGCTGCTTGTCTTTTTTTAAGCGCTGAATAAACTCGGCTGAATGCTTTCTGAATGCAGAAAGGGGTTCGATGTCTTTTGAAACTGAAAATTCCATGATAGTGCCAATTGGTGGTACTTTAAATGTTCTTTAGTGTACTTTTTACTATGCTTTATGGCAAGCATTAAGGGCACGCAGGTAGTACCGTTTTTTCGGATTTGCGCGGATGGTGTTTGGGGGGAGATAATTTTAAAGCCCGTGTCTTGCCCTGTTTAATCTGCGTGCAGGCGGTTTCGGAGGGTTTCGAGTTCGGGGTTTCCGGTGCCGCCGCGGTGCGATTTTGCGCGGAGGGCGGTCTGCAGATCGGGCACTTCCAGCGAGGAGAGCTTCGATTTGATTTCGAAGTAGGCTTCCCGGAAGCTCATGCCGCCCTGTACGAGCTCATTGGCGCGGTCGGCCGCGAACAGCTCGGGACCGCAGGCAGCCGCCATTTTGTCTGCGTTGAAATACAGGCCTTCGGCGATGAGCTGCGCCACCTCCAGAAGTGAAAGGGTGAGGCCCAGTGCGCGCATGGCGTATTTTTTGGTGAGCTGCATATCCCGGTGATAGCCGCTGCCCAGGTTCCGGCTCACGGCCCGAAGGCTCGACCCGAGGCCGGTAAGCTCTCCCGCAGTTGCCCGCAGCAGCTCTGCGCTGTCCGGGTTTTTCTTTTGCGGCATGATGGATGAGCCGGTGCAGAGGGCATCATCCAGCCGGAAGAAACCAAAGCTGTTGCTCGCGTAGGTCACGCAGTCGGTGCCGAACTGACTTAGACTTGAAGCCAGCGATTCCAGCGCATTTACCAGGGCAATTTCCATTTTGGCCCGCGAGTTTTGCGCCGCAATCGGGTTGAGCAGCAGCCCGCTGAAGCCCGCTTCTTTAGCCACGAGATCCCGCTCCAGCGGCAGGTTTACCCCGAAACCTGCCGCCGTACCCAGGGGCGAATGGTCGAGCAACCTCACAACGGAACCGAGCTGTATCAGGTCGAAGTACAGCAGTTCTGCGAAGGAGGCTGCCCACATCCCCGCCGAGGAGAGCATCGCGGGCTGTGTGTGCGTGTAGCCGGGCATCGGCAGCTTTTCACCCTGCTTCGCAAGTTTCAGAAAGGTTTCGCCCAGGGTGCGCACCCGCTGCCTGATTTCCCCCAAGGCGTGCAGCTCGTACAGGCGAATTGCGGCCAGCACCTGATCGTTGCGCGAGCGCCCGGTGTGGATCTTCCGGCCCACCTCACCCAGCTTTTCGGTCAGCCAGGCCTCAATAGCGGTGTGACAATCCTCCTGATGCGGCTCAACCGTGAATTCCCCGGCCTCCCAAAGCTTCAGGATGTCGGCCAGTCCGGCCAGCAGCGCTTCGCCCTCCGCCTCGGTGAGCAGGCCCGCCTTCACCAGCCCGAGCGCGTGTGCCCGCGAGGCCCGCACATCCCACGGCAGCAGCTCCCGGTCGAGGAGGTAATCTTCCCCAACCGTAAACGCGTGAATTTTTTCCTGAACAGAATTTTGCTGCGGTGCCGAAGCCGGGTTCCAGAGTGACATTTAAGATGATGAAACGTGAATGTTGAATAATGAATGTCGAATGATGAATATACAAATACGGCCCAGCCACCAAACCGGGAAAACCACAACCAAACGCGCCGAAATGGGTTTCGCACCCGGTAGAGACAGGCCACGGCCTGTCCCCCAAACGCGTCAGCCACCGTGAACCCGGGATCGAAAGGGTTCCATCCTGCGCGGAAACAAGATATACAGAATTACGGCGCGGAAACCCCCGTCACCTTGCTGCGCCTCACCTGATGCGCGGTTTTCTGCGGCAGATTCCACAGTTCGATGAAGCCCGCCGAGGCATTCTGATTAAAATCGGCGGATTTGTTGAAGGTCGCAAGGTGCTCATCAAACAGCGAAAACGGCGAGTCGAGGGCCACTACCTCACAGTTGCCTTTGTACAGCCGCAGGGTGACCTTGCCGCTCACTTTCTCGTTTTGTTTGTTCTGAAAGGCGCGGATGTTATCCATCACCGGTTCAAAATATTTGGCGCCGTAGCACAGGTAGGCCCATTTGGTGTCGAGGAAGCTTTTTAGCTCGTTTTCTTCCCGGGTTGAGACCAGCTGTTCCAGGTTTTTATGCGCCTGAATGAGCAGATGCGCCGCCGGATTTTCGTACACGCCCCGCACCTTGAGCCCCACAATCCGGTCTTCAATCAAATGGAAGTAGCCCACTGCGTGTTTGCCGCCGATGGCGTTGAGCTGCTGAATAATTTCAGTGGCGGACAGCGCCTCATAGTTGAGCGATACCGGCATGCCCTGCTCGAATTCGAGCACGACAAGCTCTTCTTCGTCGGGGGCGTTTTTCGGGGTGTTGCACCATTTTAGGATATTCTCCAGCGGCGGAATCAGCCGCGGATCTTCGATTTCGCCACCCTCGCCGGTGTTTGCCCACATGTTTTCATCATAAGAGTAGGGCGCCTTTTTGGTCTGCTCCACGGGGATGCCGTGCTGTATGGCGTATTCGATTTCCTCGTCCCGGCCCATGGACCACTCGCGAACCGGCGCGATGATTTTCACCTGCGGATTCAGCGTCGTGATGTAGCCCTCAAAGCGCACCTGATCGTTACCCTTGCCGGTGCAGCCGTGTGCGATTACCTCACAGCCGTATTCAGCGGCAATCTTTACGGCGATTTGGGAGATCATCACCCTGCCCAGCGGACACCCCAGCGCGTACCCGCCCTGATAGTCGGCATTGGCTTTCACGGCTTCCATGCACAGCTGCGCGAACTCGTCGCGGGCGTCGTACACGATGCATTCTTTGGCGCCCAGCTTCAGGGCCTTGTCGCGGATGGCTTCCATATTGTCGGCCCGCTGACCCAGATTTACGGTGAGGGCAACTACCTCGCATTCGTAGGTGTCCTGAATCCATTTGAGCATCACGGAGGTGTCGAGTCCGCCGGAGTAGAGCAGCAGACAAGTGTCGAAGGTTCCTTTGTGGGCCTCATGCGAGGCAACTTTGTGATAGACAGCGTGCTGAATCATGATTCGATGAGTTGAGTGGTTTTGAAGGAAGATGAAGAAGATGAAGAGGGATGCTGTTCCGTGGCCGGCACCGGATTTTCGAGCCGGTACTCGGGGTTGCAGAGAATGGCGAAGACGCCTTTGGCCGTTACCATGCGGTTTTTGGCCTGCTGATACACCAGCGAATTCGGATGATCGATAACGGCGTCGGTCACTTCCAGCCCGCGGTGTGCCGGCAGGCAGTGCATAAAGCGGGCGTGGTCAGGAGCCTTGCCGAACAACGCTTCATTTACCTGATAGCCCTCAAAGTGCCGGAGTTTTTGGGCGTATTCGTGCTCCTGACCCATGGAGATGAAGGCATCGGTGTACACCACATCCGATTGCTTCACAAAAGGCAGCGGGTCGGTGCCATGGCTGAAGGTGCCGCCGTGCCGGGCTGCGAGCTGTGCAAAGTGCGCCAGCTGCTCACGGTTCCAGTAGCAGGGCATGGGGCCGGCAAACTGCATGTGGTGCCCGAAAATGAGGCCGATTTCGATCAGTGAAAACGCCACGTTGTTGGCATCCCCGATAAAGGTGATGTGCAGCGGCTTGTCGCTGCGGAACGACTCATGGATGGTGTACAGATCGGCCAGGGCCTGCATCGGGTGGTGCCGGTCGCAAAGCCCGTTCACGACCGGGATGTCCGAAAAGGCGGCCAGCTTCTGCAGGGTTTCGTGTTTGAAAACCCGCGCAAAAATGCCGTCGCACCACTGTGCCACATTTTTGACAGTATCTTTGAGGGCTTCGCGCTCTTCCGGGATGCCGGGGGCGTCTTCGGTAGCGTGCAGGATTTTGCCGCCCAGAAACTCCTCCGGGCTAATGTGAATCACCGAGCCGCCCAGCTGATTCACGGCTACTTCGGTCGCCAGCTTGGTGCGCAGCGACGGCTTCTCGAAGCAGAACAAAATGGTGGAGCCGTCGAGCGGCTTCACGTTACGCCGCTTTTCCAGATAGGCGCTGAGATCGAGCACGTGCTGCAAAAACTCAAGCGGGTACTTGCTGATGGTGAGCAGGTTTGACATGTGTGAGCTGTTTTTGGGGATGACTGAGGCTGAAGGTTGTTTTGCGGTTGGTTGAAGCAGGGTTTTTCAGGTAACGGGCAAAAAAAAAGCCCCGGCTAAAGTGAATTAACCGGGGCGGGAAAATCGGGTACAGAAAGTACCGGCATACCTCACCCTGTACGACAGCGGCGGCGCAATACAACAGAGCCTTCGGCAATCGCGAGCGGCGATGCAGAAACGGCGGTGAGTTGTATGCTGAAGTATGCGGACATTTAAAAAAATGATGTTGTGAATAACTTTTCTTAACCTAAACCCTGAGACGGCAAAAGGCAAGAGCTGGCGTATAAAAAAAGACAGATTAGGGTAACAGCAGCAGGGCAACAGCCTTATATTAAGCGGGAAAAGCGCTTTTATATTTGTTAAATACGCAGACTTTATCCGGATCGAGGCTGATTAGCTGCTTTTAAGATAAACAGCTGTGAGATTGCGGTTTTTGGGTGATACCCGCTAAAGCAGACCTGTTTTATTAAGCAGAAGCCCCGGCTAAGCGGGGAGGGGGTGCAAGGATGAAAGTGCCGTTCCGGGCAGCTTTTTATGTAATCCGGACGGTGTGCATGTCTCTGAAATTTCACGATTCACTTTGAACAAAAGTAATATTTCGGCAATCAATTAGAATTGTATCGTAAATTCAATCATTAATCATCAATCAAAATTGTTGGTTGTATTTAATCCAAAACCTAAGCAGGTGTAAGCACTATGAATTACGGTGAAATCATTTCCGGTATTTATGAAGGTCTTCTGAGGCAGCCACCGCAGGGTGAGTCGGCGGCCTACATTCCGGAGCTTGCGAAGGTTAACCCGGATTGCTTCGGCGTGCATCTGTGCACAACAAGCGGAGTGGAGTTTGCTGCCGGCGACAGCCTCACGCCGTTCTCGGTACAGAGCATCACCAAAGTGCTTGCCCTAACGATGGCTTTTGAGCTTGAGGGTACGGCCTTATGGCAGAGGGTAGGTGTTGAGCCTTCAGGTACGCCCTTCAACTCGCTTGTGCAGCTTGAATACGAAAACGGCATTCCGCGAAACCCGCTCATCAACTCCGGTGCAATGGTTGTTTGTGATGCGCTGATGAAGCATCTGCCGGACCCGGAGGCCGGCTTTCTGAAATTTGTGCAGGGGCTCACGGGGGATTCGGCAATACGGTATAACCCCACGGTTGCTGCCTCAGAGCGCTCACACGGCTACCGGAATGCCGCCCTCATCAACCTTATGAAAGCATTCGGAAACATTTTGCACGAACCGGAGCGGGTGCTTCGGTTCTATTTTATGCAGTGCGCCCTTGAAATGAACTGCCGTCAGCTTTCCCGCACCTTTTTGCTGTACGCAGGGCATGGCCGGGCCCCGGCCGACGGCCGGCAGGTGCTTTCAGTGAGCAAAACAAAGCGCATCAATGCCATTATGCAAACCTGCGGTTTTTATGATGAGTCCGGTGATTTCACCTTTAAAGTCGGGCTGCCCGGCAAAAGCGGAGTAGGCGGAGGTATTGCAGCCGTACACCCCGGTTTGTTTAGCGTAGCTGTGTGGAGCCCGAGGCTGAATAAAAAGGGGAACTCAGTGAGGGGCATTCAGTTTCTGGAAGAACTGACCACCCGCACAGGTTCCTCTGTTTTCTGATCCGCGTACGGCTATATTGATTTGAGTAAACTTAAGTAAATCAATAAGATGTGTTATGCCCGGTGTCAGGGTCCACAGAGGGTTCCGCCGCATTTAGAGGCAGCTGTGCGGCTGTTGAATCATACTGTGCTTTTGAAAAGATTCCGCCGCTTAGTAGTAATACTGATGTGGTTTTAACGGTATCTTTTGCTTACTATGAAGACATCACCACTACCTGAAAGGGTGTGAAGCCAACCTTGGAAATGATTAGCAAAATGCAAAAGCTGATCCGAGCAAATCCCGAAAATGTCCGACAAAGACAAGAATATTAAAAGTTACATCCCGGGGGTAATGCAGCAGTCGCAAATGTACGCTGTTATTGCTACAGACATGCAGGGGTGTTTTATTTACGTGAATGACTGCTTTAAGCAGCGGTTCAGGCATATAAACGAGCATTTTGAAGGGCAGCCATTCAGCAACAGCATTCATCCGGAAGATAACCCCAAAGCTATGCAGGCTGCGGAGCAGTGTATCCGGAATCCCGGCAGCCCGGTAATCGTAATGCTGCGGAAACCTGGGCTTGAGCCCGGCAGCTATATTATGACCCGCTGGGAATTTTCCCTGCTAACAGACCATGAGCAAAATCCGCTTGGTATTCTTGCAGTAGGGCACGATGCAACCGAAGAGGAAGTTAACCGGCAGCAGCTGCAGGAATCAAAGCTCCGGCTTCGGGCGATTCTCGACAGCACGACTGACAGCAACCTGCTGATCAGCTCTGATTATAAAATTTTATCCTTCAATAAGGCAGCATGGCAAGCATCAAAGCTGGTTTTTGGTAAGCCTGTTTATGAAGGGGCGGATATTTTTGAGTTTGTGTTGCCGGCAGACAAAGAAGATTTTTTAAGGGATTCCGCACTGGTTTTGAAAGGTATTTCCTCTGCACACGACAGGCAGATAAACGGCTATTGGTTTCAGTTCCGGTACTACCCCGTGTATGATAAGGCTGGCAGCATAACGGGCTTCACCCTTAATACAACTTTTATTGACGAGCGCAAAAAAGCAGAGGAGTACCGCCGCGCCCTGCTTAGAAGTCTGCCCGACGATCTTTACGTAATACGTACCGACGGAGTAATAACCGATGCGCGGGTAAATCAGCAAAGCGGAAATTTCCGTGAAGCAGGAATTACCGGAAAACAGCTGGATACCCTGTTTGAAAGTAATACGTCCGAAAATCTGATGCTCCAGGTAAGGGCCGCTGTTGCTGAAAACCGACCAGGAGAGCTCGCATTTTCCGTTTTTAAAAACGGAGAAAACCACCATTACGAAGCGCGTATTTCCCCGTTTGAAACCGATAAAGCCATGGTGCTGCTTCGTGATGTGAGCCAAAGGGTGCGGGCGGCAGAAGAGCGTGAAAAAGTTGCCCGCTATATGGCGCAGGTGAGCCGGAATGCGCCGGGCGTAATTTATCAGTACCGGCTCATGCCTGACGGCAGTTCTTATTTTCCTTTCGCAAGCGAAGGGATTTTCAAGCTGTTTGATGTAAGCCCAGAACAGCTCGAAACCGATGCCATGCATGTGCTGCAACATATTCATCCCGACGATCAGCAGGCGTATCACGAATCGGTGCGCGCATCGGCGCAAAGCCTGGAAAACTGGGAGCATACCTTTCGGATTATTCATAAGTCGGGCAGGGAAATCTGGCTTGAGGGCAAATCTACCCCGCAGCGGGAGGCTGACGGCAGTGTGGTCTGGAATGGCTACATCCATAATGTTACCGAGCGAACCCTGGCCGCCGCCCGCCTCAACGAATCGAAAGAAGCGCTTCGCAAAAGCGAGGCCAAATACCGGAAAATGGTAGAGCTGCTATCCGAGGGCATCATTGTGCATGAAGTTGCTGAGCAGAATCCCATTTCAGAATGCAATGCATCCGCTGCCCGCATACTGGGCCTTACCAGAGAGGAACTCCTGTACCTTACTTCATTTGATTCCCGCTGGGATGCCCTCAACGACGACGGCACGCCGGCCCGCCCGGAAGACCATCCTTCGGTTATCACCATGCGAACCGGCGAGCCCGTGTGCAATGCCATTATGGGCGTTAGAAAACCCGACGGCGATCGGGTCTGGATACTGATTAACAGCGAACCCATCACCGATCCGAAAACCCAAAAGCCCCGGCAGGTGCTGGTTTCTTTTACCGATATAACCGAATTCCGCTACGCAGAAGACGAAATCAAAAAAAGCGAGCAGCGCATGCGCAACCTGCTCGAACTGCAAACCTGCTACGTGATTCGAACCGATATTAAAGGGCGTTACACCTATGTTAACCCCAAATATCTGGATAGCTTCGGACATTTATATCCCGAAAGCGGAAGTGAAAAACCGGCATATCTTGGTGCCGACTCCCTCGATTCGATCATTCCGGAAGACTGGCCAAAGGTTTATCAGGTAATCCAAAACCTGATTGCCGAACCCTCAAAAGTGATTCAGGTTGATATTCGTAAACCGCTGGAAAACGGCGAAATTGCCTATACCCTGTGGGATTTTAGCACCATATCAGGCAGAGACGGGCAAATTCATGAAATTCAGTGTGTCGGCATCGATTATACCGACCGGAAGGAGCAGGAGCGCATTATCGAGGAAAGTGAACACAAGCTGCAGCAAACCATTGAGTCCATCCCGGATCCCATGCTGATTTTCGATGAGGATTTCCGCATTCAGTTCGTGAATGAAAAATTTGAGGAGCTCTACGGCTATACCGAACAGGAAGTGCTGGGCAAAACCATGGATTTTCTGATTGATGAAAAGTACAGTGAAGGTCACCGCCTAAAACAAGAGCGCTATCTTAATGAAGGCGGAAAAAATGTAAGGATGGATTTCTTCCTGCCAACAAGCGGCAAAGGCGACAAAGAAATTGTCGTTAATGCGAGCCTCAACACGTTTTTAGCCGGCGGGAAAAAATCCATCATTGTAATTCTGCAGGATGTAACCGAGCTGAAAATGCGGCAGGACATCATCCTTCGCCAAAATGAAACCCTGCGGAAAATTGCATGGAAGCAGTCGCACGAGCTCCGCAGGCCTGTGGCCAATATTCTGGGGCTGTGCAATATTTTTGATGAGTTCCAGGACAAATCGCCCGCTGAGCAGCAGAATGTGATCACCTGGCTGCAGCAGTCGGTTCAGGAGCTTGATACCATCATCCGTGAAACGGTAAAACAGGCAAACGAGAGCGAGTTCAGCCTCCGCCCGCCGGAAGGTTACAGAGGCTGATACCTCACACGTCTTCTCAGTAGTAAAAAAAGTTGTGTTTTGTTTTTAGGGTGATGGCTTCACGGCAGCACATCACCCCGTGCTGTACATGATTGTTGAGCGCTATTCTTCGAGGGTGCCGGGCAGGTAGATTTCATAGTCGAGCCGCTCTTTTTCGAGGCGGACCATCTCCCGTACATCCCGCAGCAGCTCCTGCGCATCGTACACAATGCCGTCTTTGATGGTGTAGCGCACGCCGCCCCGGCGCTCCGGCCGGTTATCCGCGCTGATGCGCAGCACGCCGGTGCCGTACAGCACTTTGAGGTCTTCGAGGGGGTTGCCGTTCACCAGCACGAGGTCGGCAAGCTTGCCCGGCTCTACGGTTCCGATTTCGCCGGCCATGCCCAAGGCTTCGGCCCCTTTGAGCGAAGCCGATTGCAGCACCTCCAGCGGATGAAAACCTGCCTCACGCAGCATCTCCAGCTCCCGGATGAAGCCAAAACCGTAAATCTGGAAAATATAGCCGGAGTCAGAGCCGGTTGCCACGCGCCCGCCCCGGTTTTTGTAGTCGTTTACGAAAGCCATCCAGCGGCGGTAGTTATCCTTCCACAACACCTCCTGCTCGATGCCCCAGTTGAACCAGTAGGAGCCGTGCGCGATACGGTTGGGCTGGAAGAACTCCCAGAGCGAAGGCAGGGTGTAGTCGCGGTGCCACTCGGCGGTGTAGGCACGCATCAGGTCGCGGTTGGCGTCGTAGATGTTGAAGGTCGGCACCAGGGTGAAATCGCGGTCGAGCAGGGTTTGCATCACATATTCGTAGCGCGGCGTGCCGGGACCCGCGGCCTGCGCCCAGAGCCGGCCGGCTTCTTCGAAGCGGTGCTGCTCGTTCATGTAGTTGTAGTCGAGGCGGTAGTGCTGTATGGTGCGGTCCTGAAAAAGGGCTTCGGGCAGGCCGTACCAGTGCTCCATGGTTGTGAGGCCGAGCGCAGAGGAATCCAGCACGTTCATCCAGGCCACATTCAGCTGTGCGTGATGCGCCGCCGAGCCAAGACCGTGCCGGTTGGCCTCTTCCAGGGCCGCGGCCATGAGGTCGGGCCTGAGTCCGAAAAACTTGATGCCGTCGCCGCCCTGCTGTGCCAGCTGCCGCACCCAGCCGCGCGCCTGCTCCGGCGTAGTGATCGGCCCCTGATGGCCCCGCCCGAAGCTCAGGTACACGTGCAGCCGGGGCGCGGTGATTTCGTTGCGCGCACTGCGCGCTTTCTGATGCAGCGACCACTCCAGGCCGTTGTAGCTGCCGGGATCGCGTACCGTTGTGATGCCGTGCGCCAGCCACAGTTTGAAGACGTACTCCGCCGGTGTGCCCTGCGCGCTGCCGCCCATGTGCCCGTGCATATCCACGAAGCCGGGCAGGATGTACAGGCCTTCCGCATCGATTTCGCGGGTGTTTTCATCGGCTGCGGGCCTGCGGCTTTCGTTAACCGGCACCCCGGGGTAGCCCACATTCACGATGTTGGCGATGCGGTTGCCTTCAATTACGATATCGACCGGACCCGTAGGCGGCGCCCCGGTTCCGCTGATGAGCGTGCCGCCGCGGATGATGAGCCGGGTGAAGGGCCCCTCGCCCTCACTGCGGTCAGGAGCGGGTGCAACCTGCGCAGCGGCCTGCGGAACAAGCCCGGAGACCGGAGTGAGGGAAGTGAGCATCCCCAGAAAAAGAAACAGCGGAACAAAAAGCTTCATGGCAAATTTATTTTGGATGAAAGTGCTGAAAGTTGAGGGAATATAACCGGATTTTGCTTTTGGAAAAGCTGCGGCTGTGTTTGGAATGCACAAGCGGGATAAGACCGGCGGCTTTGAATCCCGGCCGTAAAGCTCGTAACGCAACGGGCACCGGCTGTTTGCCGCGGCGTTTTTTTCGGAAAGACGCACTTCAGCCCGAAAAAAGGCCTCTTAAAGTTCCTGCTAACCTACTGCTGCACTTACAGTAACGGAAGCAGCGGCACGGCGGAATCTTGCGCTTTCTGATCTCAATCCGGCTCATTTCTTTCCCCCAAAAAAACACCATCTATTTCTGTAAATTGGTTCACCTTCATGGTAGCAGCTAACCCGTTTTAAATGTTTCAAAAGTTAAACTTTATGCTTCAGTCTGTGCCCCCTCGCCGCATTGTTCTGTTTTTGGTGTTTTTTACCATACTTCTCATGCCTTTTCATTCCGGCACGTCTCAGCTCGCTGCACAGAGCGGCTTTGCTGAAAACGCCGGTTCCAAACCGGGCACCGCCCTGTTGCAGCAGGCGCGGGATACCGGAGAAATTTCTGTAATCGTGCATTTTGCGGCTTCATTCAGTGCCGAGGCTATCGAAAGCCGGCCGCAGCGTGCGGCGCAACTCACAGCAGTTGCGGTGGTACGCGATGGCCTGCTTGCCCGGCAGCAGCAGGCGGTACTTCAGCTCAACCGTACCTACCGGTACATTCCGCATGTGGCCATAACAACCAATGCAGCCGGTCTTGAAGCCCTGCTTGCCGATGAGCAGGTGCTCGGCGTTTATGCCGATCTTACCGCAAGCCGGCAGATGGATGTGAGCAACGGCATCATAGGTTCACCGGCAGTCTGGAACTCCGGCTATACCGGCACAGGAACCGTAGTTGCCGTACTTGATGACGGCTTTGATTCTGAGCACCCGCACTTCAGCGGGCGGGTTGCCGGAGAGGCCTGCTTCTCAACCAACGCCGGAGGGCGCACCTCACTGTGCCCGGAGGGTCAGCCGGAGGTGATCGGGGAAGGAGCTGCCGGTGCCTGCGCAAACTGCGATCACGGTATTCATGTAGCCGGTATTGTTACCGGAAGCGGAACCAACGCCGGGCGTGACATTAAAGGCGTCGCAAAAGATGCAGGGGTGCTTGGCATTCAGGTTTTTGGCGTTAATGAAAACAATGAAACAGACGCCAGGTTTTCCGACATCATAAAAGGGCTCGAATGGACCCTGGACCAAAAAATAGAAGAAAATCTGAATGTTGTTGCAGCTAACATGAGTCTTGGAGGGGGCCGGTTTTTTAATATTTGTGATGCTTCATTACCGGCACTTAAAGATATTGCTGATTTGCTTACACAGGCGAATATCGCCGTTATCGCAGCCTCGGGGAATGATGGTTTTACCGACTCAATGTCCATCCCGGCCTGTATTTCAAGCATTATCTCTGTGGGGAATACCGAAACCGGGAAATATGCAGGTACGGTTTTGGATCGTGTAAGGAGCACATCAAACACAGCCCCCTTTCTGGACTTGTTTGCACCGGGGCAGATCATCGAATCTGCTGTAAACAACGCAGCCTATGGTGCCAAAGGCGGAACTTCTATGGCAGCACCGCACGTAGCCGGTGCCTGGGCGCTGATACGGCAAAAGTACCCAAACGCGCCCGTTGTTACCGTTTTGCAGATGCTGCAGGACACAGGCGTACAAATCACTGACACCCGGAATAATATCAACCTGACTTTTTCGCGCATTCAGGCGGATGATGCCATGCTCGGAGCGCCTGTTATCTCAGCGGGTTTGTCTCACACAAGTTTCCGGGCTACAGCCAACAGCAGCTACAGCCTCAGCCTGACCCTTCAAAATACGGGTGAGCGCATGCTTCAGGCACAGCTTACCGATGTGCCGGGCGGAGGAAGTCTGCGCATGGCAGCTCACCCGCATCATGCTCTGCAACAAAGCGCGAACCGGCAGGGTGTGCTGCCCGCAGGAGGTGAGGCTTCGCTGTCGGGAAACCGGCTGACGCATCACATCAGCGGCCTGAGCGGGACCCCGCTGCACGGGCTTCATGCCGGATTGCCGCACGAACCGCAGCAGTGTGCCATGCCGGTAGCCCCGCCTTTCTGGAACAGCCGCAGCGGTGTGCTCGATTATATCTGGACGAATGATCCCCTGGGGAATCTGTACGGGAGTAATCTTCGCGGCAACGAAGCCTTTGCCCAGCATTTCCCGATTGCTGAACCAATCTTGTTAAAGGGGATAGATGTGCTGATCGGCAGGAAAGCCGGCTCTGCTGGCACGGCTCTGTTTCAGGTGCTGGATTTTAACTCCAAAAGCGTTCTGAAATCTGTTTCAGTGCCCATGGATGAGTTGCCGGACGGCTTTTCGAGATCCCATATCCCGTTCCCCGAGCCCCTCACCGCAGATGCAGATATCCTGGTTGTGCTTGATGTCACTGGGTTTGATACCCATGATCCGCCCGCTTACGATTTTGCGCTGCTTTCCTCCATCATTGGTGATATCAGTGCGCCTGCTGAGCCTACGCAGATCCGTGACGAATCCGGCTGGCGAACCGGTTTTATGCATGAAATCGGTTTTTTCCTGTGCACCGATACTCAGCCGGGCTTCACAATTAGTTACACGGCTACTTCTGCAAATATAGCCGAAAACGAGGCGGAGCAGATTCAGCTTACCCTGAACATGGGCGATGTTAACCCCGGTACCTACGAACGCACCCTGCAAATTTACTCCAACGATCCTCTGAATCCGGTTTATGAAATTCCGGTTACTGTGCAGGTAGAAGAAAGCTTTGCAGGAACCTTTGAGGGGCCTGATGAAGCCTGGCGCTTTGTTGGTTCGCCAGTGGCCGGTGCCACTTATGCGGAGCTGCTGGCTCCGGTATGGACACAGGGCTCCGCCGGTTCTGACGCACCAAGCGGCGACCCGACCGTGCTTTTTTACAACGGAAGTGCTTTTGTACCGGTAGCCGATCTTGCTGAGGAAATGCCGGCCGGTGCGGGGCTTGCGGTGTATTTTTTCGGAGCGGACAACATCTCACAGCCGGATGTAATTACCTGGCCTAAAGTACTGCCGCTCAACGGATTTGAGCATCCGGGCGATGTGGACGTAAGTCCGCTGCTCAATCAGGGTACGGAGGTTTTCACCCTGCTTGGCAACCCTTTCAGTGAGCCAATAAGCTACGACGGCTTCATCCCGCCGGCACTGCCCGGTTCAAGCGGAATTGGTGACGTTATTTATGTTTATGACCACAATTTTAACCCTGACCCCTTCGCTGAGCCGGATCAGTCAGGCGGCTTGGCTGCCGGAGGCGGGTACAGGGCCTGGAACGGACTTGCGGGCAGCCTTGCAGGCGGTGAAATAGGGGCGTTTCAGTCGTTCTTTGTGTACAGTACCACAACGGGCGGAGCATCGCTCACGATTCCGCAAACGGCGCGGGTACCGGCAGGCGGAGAAACGCGGCCGCAGTCAGATCCGGTCCTGCAGCTTGCGGCGAGAGTGAACGGCCGTGAAGCCGACGACCTCTGGCTTAGCTTCAGCGATACCGGAAGCTTTAGCAGAAACCCGAAAGACGCGGTGATGCTGTGGCCGCTCGACTACGCCCCGTTCCTGGTGCTCTACACCCTGCCACAGGCTGATGCGGATGCGGATACTGCCCCTGACGCCCTCACCATCAAAAACCTGCCTTCCGAAACAGACGAAAGTATTTCACTGCCGCTGTTCATTCAGGCCTGGCAGCCGGGTACTACCGGTTGGCAGCCGCTTTCGGGTGATGCGGAAATGAAGTGGCTGCATACCGAAACCCTGCCCGAAAATCATGATTTCGTGCTGGAAGACCTTCACACCGGCACACGCATCAATCTGCGTGACAACCCGGCTTACAGCTTTTATCTCGATATGGGGGCAGGGGGACGTACTGCGGCACTGCCGCCTGACCCGCGCCAAAACAAAACCCTTAAAAAGGTAGTAGTGCCGGCAGCCGGCCTCACCGCTGAAGGCGCGCGCTTTTTACTGCACATCGATCCGCAGCCGCTGTCAGACACGGAAACGCCCTCAGACCTGCCGGGAGAGGTACAGCTTTCGCAGAATTACCCCAACCCGTTCAATCCGGCAACGGTAATCAGCTATGCGCTGCCGGCGCCGGCAGATGTGCGTCTTGAAGTCTTCAACGTGCAGGGGCAGCGGGTTGCGGTGCTGCAACAGGGCAGGCAGGCGGCCGGTATGCATCAGGTGCAGTTTGATGCGTCAGCCCTCAGCAGCGGACTCTACCTTTACCGGCTGCAAACAGGAGAGACGGCCATCACCCGTAAAATGATGTTCCTTAAGTAAGTGGTTTCAGCTAAAAGCAGCTGAAACCGGCAAGATGCAGCGCGTCTATCCTAACGGTCTGTTTTGAATACATCTGAGCAGCCTGCTATGTTTACAGGCGTCATCATTTAAAAAAAACCTCATAATGAGGCGCTAAAGGGCTGTTTTGCTGAGTGAAAGTTATTGTAAAAAATATGTTTACAATCTTGTTCGTATGGTCGTTAGGGTGTATAATGATAATTCGTTTAACTTTTAATATTTACTTAATTAACCTATGAAGTTTACAGAAAGGAAATTATCCTTTGCCGATGGGTATTTTATATCAGCATTCGGCCTGCTGTGTCTGATTCAGATGCTATGGATTGTAAATCCTGTGCATGCTCAATTCATGGATAACCGTTCTTTTGGCCTGGGCGTGTATGCCGGCACAACCGGAATTGGTGGTGAAGCTGCAACAAACATCAGCAACGACTTCACGTTTCGCCTTGGGTTTTCTGCCTTTGGCCTGAATGTGTCAGAAACGGTTGATGATGACCCGTCAATGGATATAGACGGCAAAATGCGGCTGAACAGTTTATCAGCACTGGTAGATTACTTCCCGGTAAACGGCCGCGGATTTAAGCTTACTGCCGGCCTGATTTACCACAACCTTGATGTTAGTGCTGATGCGATTCCGATTGAATCGTACACTATGAATAAAGGGCGTGATAACGAAAGAACTTTTGCTCCGGAACGCCTGGGTTCCTTATCCATGAATCTGGAATACCCGAATAAATTAATGCCTTACCTGGGCTTAGGGTTCGGCAATATGGTGAGTACAGGTTCCCCGCTTACATTTATGTTTAATCTTGGCCTGATGTACAGTGGTGCGCCCAAACTTACAATGGAAGGAGAAGGGATGATAGCTCCGACCGTCGATCATGCTATCAGTATTCAGGAAGGTCTGAATGTTTTTAACTGGTACCCGGTAATGCAGGTAGGACTTAGCTACCGCATTCGTTAATAATCGATTACGAACGAACCCGGCTTTCAGAGCCGGCTGTGTTTCGCAAATTTGCTTCAACCAAACAAAATAACAGGACAGCCCCGCTGCTGCCGGCATGAAACCATGAGCCTTTACAGGGGCAGACAGTCGGGAATAATTCTACATATCGCTTTAAAAATGAAAACAAAACTATCTGTTATAATTCTTTTCCTTACGCTTGCTGCTATGGCCTGCGATACGGCAAAGCTGACCGACGCTATCGATAACTTCGCGCCGGTAATCGGGCTTGAGCCCATCAACACAACCGGGGTGGTACAGCTTTCTGATGCGGCTACCGGTGATCTCATTACAGCCCGTACTACAGTAAGCTTTGAAAGCTTATCCGGCGGCTCAGTAATCGATATGTACAGCGACCCGCTGCTAAGCGTGCGCGTGAACAACGGTTTTGTAAACTTTGGGGTCTCCAACGATCTTGAGCCTTCCGAAGACAACCCGGTACGTGTACGGATGCGCTTTGAAGCAAACGGATATCAGACACTCACCCGCCGTTTTCTGCTCACAGAAACCGGCACATCAGACTTCACAGCCCGTATGGTTCGCACAAGCAACCCGCCATCAGGAGTGATTATTGGCACCGGTTCCGGCGGCAACAGTTCCGAAAGTGGTGAAGTAGAAGGCGATGTTGTTATCCGCCCAAGCGGCCCTACAGGTAGCGGAGTAAATCCGACTTCACCCGAAACGGAAGTGAAAATTGCTCAGGGGTCAATACTGACCGATGCAAGCGGCGCGGTGCTTACCGGTGCCCTTACCGTATCGACACAGTTCTATGATCCAACTGTAGGTCAGGCGCTGAATGCCCTGCCAGATGAGTTAAGAGATGCAGCTGAATCAAGAAACGGCCTTGTGCTTACTGCAGCTGAAATGAGCATTACCGATGCTTCAGGCCGCCGTGCTGCCCGCATTGGTACAGGTACTGCCGGAAGACCATTGCCGGGCAACGCAGTACTGAACAACGAAGAGGCACCGGGCGATGAGTACCTCATTGAGTTTGTGCTGCCGAATGAAGTTGTTGAAGAGTACCTGCAGGTGCTTCAGCTGGCTATTCTGAATGCCGAAGAGGATGAAAGCTTTGAATTTATAGATCTTACTGAGCTTATTGGCACAATCGTGACTGTAGCTCCGGCTGAAACGGAAGGCTACACCCTTATAAGCATTCAGATGAACAGCGAGCTGCCGTTTCAGTACATGCTGCTTGCCGGACTTGACGGACTTACGTGCAGCGGCGTAATTAATGTAAACCGCAACGGTAACAGCGGCTCGCTTAGTTTCGAAGCTTCACAGAACGGTGCGTTTTATTCCGGCAGTATTTTGCAGGGGCGCAACAGCATAACGGTTCAGGGCATTCTTCCCGGTTCATACAAGGTTTCCGTTAATGCCGCACAGAGCACTGCAACCATCGAGTCACATGATTTTTGCCAAAACGGAGATGTTACGGTAGATCTGCCTGCTCCACCACCAAACACAATAGATGCCACCGTTGATCTTGTACTCCAGTGTACCAACCCTTCTGAGCGCCTGCGCGTAACTTCTATACCAGGGGCAACGGTACAGTATCGTGCCGAAGGTGCCCCCTCCGGTACAATCTGGCGGACCGCAACCGGCCTTGAATTTGACTACAACCCGGCAAGTCAGGCCCTTCGCGGCGGTACATTTGTGATGAACAGCGTACTGAAGGATACCTCCTACGATGTGAAGATTCTGTACGATACAGAAACAGAAGAGGGCGTCGTAACGGTAACCGGGGAGCGCTTTACCCATACCGAGATTATCGACAGTGATATCTGCGGATAATTTTTCCTGACCCAACCCTTTGGCTTCGTTAATTAACTGCCAAAAGGTTTGTACGAGATGCGAAAAAGGCAACAGACCTGTGAATGGTCTGTTGCCTTTTTTTATGTGAGGGTAGTTACGTTCATAAATAACAAAGCTGAGTCAGCCAGATATTTTAATTGCTTCACCGGTTGACGGCAGGGCATTATGAGCTGCTGGCAGCATGCAAAATTAAATATCTGATCACAGTTTGGTACTTGTTCCTGCCTAACTCAGGGGCGTGTGCTGATGAAGCTGAGCCCCTCACCAAAACGTCGAGGTGGTATCAGTGTTGGTTTATGATTATTTAAAAATAAATAACATATTCTTTATAGGATGGACTACGGGGCTTGCCTGCTTAATAATTTTTTAGAATCTCAAATCTAAGACTGATGAATAGAAGAGCTGCTTTAACTGCTTTAGTGATTATGCTTGCCTCTATGGCCTGTGATTCGGCAAAACTGACCGACGCCATTGATAACTTTGCACCGGTAATCGGGCTTGAGCCCGTCAATACAACGGGTGTGGTGCAACTCACTGATGCGGCAACCGGAGAGCTGATAACGGCCCGCACAACGGTTACTTTCGAGAGCCTTTCCGGCGGTTCAGTAATTGACATGTACAGCGACCCGCTGCAAAGCGTGCGTGTGAACAACGGTTTTGTAAACTTTGGGGTCTCAAATGACCTTGAGCCTTCAGAAGACAATCCGGTTAGGGTTCGCATGCAGTTTTCGGCACCCGGCTACAAGGCTATAACCCGTAGTTTTGACCTTACTGAAACGGGAACCTCAGAATTTTTTGCCAGGATGGTTCGCACCAATAACCCGCCACCGGGGGTCGTATTCAGAACCGAAAGCGCGGGTAACAGCTAGGCAAATGGAGAAATCGGCGAAGATCTCGTCATTCGGCCCGGCGGCATGCCCGGCAGCGGTCTGAATCCCGATTCCCCTGAAGTTAGCATAACACTATCACAGGGAACGCGGCTAACCGATGCACTTGGAGTCCCGCTTACCGGTGTTTTAACCGTGGCAACAGAGTATTATGACACAAGTGAACGTGATGCAATGATTGTACTCCCTGAGTCATTCAGGGAAGTAGCTGAAGATCTGAATGCTTTGGTGCTTGGTGCTGCATCAATGCGCATAACAGATGAAACAGGGCGATCAGCCGACAGGCTTAGCAGTGCCAGTGCCGGGAACGCTGCACGTCTTAATAACAGCGGTGAGCATGAAGAAGAAAGCCCGTTAGAATTATTCTTTTCAGTTTCAGAATCGCTTCTTGATGAATTCTTCGCCGGAAATATGGAACTGTACCTTGCCCTGTTTTATGACTCTGAACAGGAAGGTGCAGCGAGACCCGGTGACGTACCGGTTTCTCAGGCAGGTGAACGTTAAGCGCACAACAGATAATCAGAACCCGGCTGTAATCCCTGCAGGTGTGGTAGTTACATTGCCCCTCAATGAATCCAACATAAGGATTCCCGAAAGGCCGGATACCGGTCGCTTAGGACTTGTTTATGTGTTTTTTCCTATCGCAAATTTAACGGCACCAACTTCGATTGGTTTGTTTCAGTCCTCTGGTCAAATTATTAACGGAACCATCAATGTTGATCGCAACGGCCATACAGGGAAACTTACAGTTCAGGCAGTACAACACGGTAATATCACTGCCGGAACTATTCCCGACGGCCAAAGCAGCTTTAGCAGAATGTTCCATTCGGGTTCCTACTGGCTGACGGTTTTAAACCCCGCAGAAGCATCAGACAATTCGGTCTCCGCTTTTCATAACTTTGAACTTGAAAGGGTGTTTAATTTAACGATGCCATCTGTAGCCCCTGGTTCTATAGATGCAACCGTAGATCTTGTGCTGAAGTGTACCAACCCTTCTGAACGCCTTCGCGTAACTTCGATACCAGGGGCAAGCGTACAGTATCGCGCAGTAGATGCCCCCTCCGGTACAAGCTGGCGGATAGCAACCGGCCTTGAGTTTGACTACAACCCGGCAAGTCAGGCCCTTCGCGGCGGCACATTTGTGATGAAAGGTGTATTTAAGGATACCTCTTACGATGTGAAAATTCTGTACGATACAGAAACAGAAGAGGGCGTCGTAACGGTAACCGGTGAGCGTTTTACCCATACCGAGATTATCGACAGCGATATCTGCGGATAGATTCGCCTTACGCAACCCTTCGGCTGCCTAAACAGGAAGTCCGGATGCGCGAAAGAAGTTTACATCAGGCCAGCAGACACTTCAGGTGTTTGCCGGCCTTTTTTTATACTTACTGAAACCGGTCCGCAGTTTACATCAAATGAAACACAGAGTCCGTGCAGGCCGCGTGCAGCCGTGCTGCGAACGAGTGCGCTTACGATCTGTTACCACGGCTTTGAATGCCTTAACACCACACAAAAAAAGCCGGCCCGCTTAATGCAGGCTGGCTTTCAAAAAAATCAAAGCAGGGTTTTAGCCCTTTACGAACTGAACGTTTAGTTCGAGCTTCACTTTGTCGCCTACAACTACGCTGCCGGCTTCGGTTATGGCACTCCATTTGAGGCCGAATTCCTTCCGGTTAATGGTGCCTGAAATCTCAAAACCGGCTTTGGTGTTGCCGTACGGGTCGCCGACGGTACCGCCGTGTACGGCATCAAGCACAATTTCTTTGGTGATGTCGCGGATGGTCATGTTACCGGTTACTTTGTATTCGCCGTCGCCGGTGTGCTCAAATTTGGTTGACTCAAAGCTAAGTTTAGGGAAAGCTTCCGTGTTGAAGAAGTCGTCAGACTTCAGGTGTGCATCGCGGTCCGCATTGTTGGTGAAGATGCTGTCGGTATCAGCGGTAAAGGAAGCTTTTGCGTTTTCGAATGAAGTGCCGTCACCTTCGGCTTCGATGTTTCCTGCAAAGGTGTTAAAGCTGCCGGTTACGGTTGAAATAACGAGATGCTTCACTTTAAACTTAACTTCTGAGTGGGTTGGGTCGATATTCCAGGTTGTTGCTGCCATAGAGATATTGGATTTGGTTAAAATTACTTGTTGCAACAAATAAATGCTTCTCCGCTCCAAAATGTTCCCGGAAATGAATAAAAAATTGAAGGAAGTAACTCTCCCGCATGGGCTTGTTCCGGCAGCTGCCCTAACCCGTGACCAATCGTGAATTAGTGCGCAGTAACCGAATCCTCAGGCGATTCAACACCCCGGAGGTGTGCCTGAAGCTATGGGATGCATCGGGTTAGCACTGTAGGAAAGATGTTCTTGCCGGAACATTTTACTATTGGGAAAGTTATTAGACAGAGTACCGCCATCATCCGTATCTTCAAAAAAAACAAGAGGGATTCCCGCTATATGAAATCAAAGCCAATTTTATCAGCGCTGATTACCGCCCTGCTCCTGATCAGCGGAACGGGCTGCAACACCGTAGGCGCCGACTCAGATACGGTTACAGCTTTCCACAACAACCTCCGGATTACTTTCGAATTGAGCAGTCGAACTGTTGATCCCGGTGATGAAATTACGGTCACGGTTCAGCTTCGTAATGTTTCCGGTCAGCCGGTGAGCATGATTACCGCCGTGCCTGTCTTATTTGCATTTTATGCGATGCAGGGCGAAACGGTGATCCCGTTCGAGGGTACCCTGTTTTTGTTCCCCGGCATTATCGGGAGTTTTGAAATCGGGGTAGGTCAGACCCATACCGTAACGCACCAGATAAGAGCCCGTTTGCAGGAGAGCGACCCCGTAACCGGGCAGCCCGTTGGAGTGCCGGCTGGCACCTACAAACTCGTTGCTGTGCCCACGGCCATCAGCATTAACGGCGAGCCGGGCAGCCTGCCGGAACTTTTGCAAAGCTTTCAGGTTCGGTAGCTTTGGCGTTACAGCTTAAGCGAAACGGTCTGTTTGGTATGCCTCCGCTTCTCTAACCTTCTGCCTGCCACAACTCCGGCCCGGGCTGTCAGGTACGGCTTTACAGTGCCCGCACCGTTTTAAAGCACTTAAACCGTCTTTGGTTATTTCCGGGGTAACGTCTTTTGGTTTAAGCTGCTAAGCCTGATGAATTAACGTTATGTTTTTGCTTTTTTTAGCAACCTCTGAACCCACCATCGCCTTCAAGGTGAATCAGCTTGAAAAGCTTTTTATTTGCCGTAGTTACCTGCACCGTTTGGCAAGTTGTTTAGAGACTTTTTTAAGTTCCCTGCTATCTTTGCACGTTGCTTTTCACCAAGTTCCGCCTTCTGCTTGGCCATAATCTGTCTGAATTCTTTTAACTCTTCGTCAGTCCAAGGTTCAGACTTTACGATGAAATCAATTCCTTTCGGTTCTTTTACTATTGCCATGGTCAATTATCCATAAAGTATTTATTAACAAGATACGAAGCATTAACGGTATTAATATACATTCGTTGTTTACTAATATGCATTGCTCCCAGAGTCTGCTTATAGTGTTCAATTAAAGCAGACTTTGAATCAAAGGCAACGTAGCCTTCATACCCATTATCAAATGATACTTTACATGCGAAAGCGAAAAGATTTCCGGCTACACCCTGATATGTTTTATTCGTGCCTTTATTGAAGTTGGCACTTTCTATAAGGTGGATAAAAATATGGTCGGACCTTACTTCTAAACTCACCAAACCATGAATTATCGTCGGATTGTTGACGGTTGTCAACTTGTACACATCTCGATTGATTGTATTTATCTCAGCTTCCCACTCGAAAAGCCACTCGTCGGGATTGAACCCGGTTTTGTCTGATTTGCCAAGCTTCACAACAGATGTGTCGAAAACTTCGCCCGTAACGCTGTTTTCGATGGAGTTGGTTAATCTGTCAATCTCTATGTCTACTTCTTTTTACGCATACCCGGAAAATACCGATAACTGAGTAAATTTTATGGTTGATATCTTTAAGATAGATGCACAAATGTATTTAGACAAATAACAATCGTTTCACCAATGTAAACCCGGCGTTTCCGGGCCATCGGGCTTTAGAATTTGAGCTTCAGACAGTATTTTAAATCGTAGCAAATTAAACCAAATCAGCCGCTTATGTATCAGAGTACATCAGTACCTCACATTTTCAAAACATCAGCAACAGCAGGGCTGCTCTTGCTTGCAGCTTTCACGCTTATTTTCGCCGCCGGCTGCAATACCGTTGGCTCTGACGCTGAGCCTTACACTGATTTCCGCTCGCAGCTGCGCATCACCCTTGAGCTGAGTGAGCGCGAAATCGAGCCGGGGCAGCCCTTTACGGCTACGCTCTCCATGCGGAACGTGACCGGGCAGGCAGTGGGGCTCGTTAGCAGTCCGCCGCGTATCTCGGATATTCTGGTGCGGCAGGGTGGCGAAGTGGTCTGGATTTACGGAACCGCTTCAGGCGGGCCGGGCGTATTCGGGTACCACGGTATTGAAGTGGGCAAAACGCTTGATACTCAATTTGAGATGAAAGCAACGGAGCGCCAGTACGATCCGGAAACCCAAACCTATAATGATGTACCCCTGGCGCCGGGCGATTATGTCCTGCATGCCATCCCGAATGTGGTGTATGTGAATGATGAACTGATGCGCCTGCCTGAGATGGAAGTTGCTTTCCGGGTTAAAGCAGCGAACTGACACAGTTGTTAATCGGGATGCATGAAACGGGAAGCGGGAAGCGGTTTTACTTTGAAATCTAAGCCGCTTATTATATTTTAAGTGCTGAGTGCTGATTTTATTGAACCTGATTCCTGCCCCGATTCCGGTTTCTGCAAAACAGACCATAGCTGATCGCTATGGGTACGGCTCAGCAGTATTAATACCCCCATCTTCTATATTTCAAAAACCTATGTATAAATCATCTTGCCGGGCTGGCGTAAGCCCTGTGATATCTGTGTTTTGGACCCTCCTGTTCCTTCTTTTTGTAACCGCAGCACCGGCCATCAAGGCCCAGACGGTACAGGTCGGGCAGGGCAGTTACAGCCTAACCTTGCCTCCGGGTGCTTTAGGCCCCACCCTTGCCAGCGGTCAGCCGGCTGTGCCGCTGATCTCGGATTCATTCACACAGCCGGTGCAGACCAGCAACTTCTGGAGCAGCATCCTCTTTCCGTTTTTCGGCGATCCGCACTCTGCCCCGCTCTACGCCCATCCGCTTTCCCTCAAGGCGGCCCCTGACGGCCTTCAGCTCGGCTACACCGCTAATGCCGTTGTTGACGGGCGCGCTTACAGCTTCCCCTATACGCCTCATCTGATTGTGGGTGTGCAGGGCATGTCGGCTCCCGATACCAAAGTGCTGCACTACGGCGACTGGACCGTTACCGGCGAGTGGCAGGGCAACGGCCGTGAGATGCTCGCCACCCTCGGGCACGGGCTTCCCTTCGTCTATTTCGATATCAGCGGCGGATCGGCTCAGATTACGCCCACTTCCGCTGCCTCGGTCTGGCATCAGCAGGGGGAAGTGCTTGGGGTAACGGTCGGCGGCGAGCACTACGGCCTTTTCGCCCCTTCGGGCTCGCAGTGGCAGACCGGCGGACAATTCATCAGCACCCTCAACGGGCAGGGTTTTCTCAGCGTGGCTGTTCTGCCGGATAACACGCCCGAAACCCTCGAATTTTTCCGGGCACGGGCCTATGCTTTCGTGACCGATACGCACGTGAACTGGGAGTACGACGAAGCCAACGCCCTGCTCCGCAGCACCTACACCTTCGAAACCGAGCTTCGCGACACGGCCCCGGGCAACCTCAACGAAACCCTCTCTGCACTCTACCGCCATCAGTGGCTGAGCGTGCAGCAGGCTGTGACCCCTTACCGCTACAATTCCCCAAGGGGGGAGATGAAGCTCTTTGCCGGCAACATCTTCACGACCGAGCGGCGCTTTGCGGGCGTGCTGCCCTCCATGCCCGATGCCGGTGCCTACAACCGCGCACAGATGCTGCAGCTTGTAAATCAGGTTGCGCAGGGCAACCTCGGCGGGGGTCCAACCTACCAAAACGGCAAAGATATGGCGCGTTTTGCACACGTTATTCACATTGCCGATCAGCTGGGCGAGCCTGCTGCCGGTGCCAAAGCGCAGCTCATGAACAAGCTGAAGGCACGGGTCCAAAACTGGCTCACGGCAGGCGGAGATCAGCAGTATGTTTACAATGAAATGTGGAAAGTACTCACCGGCTATCCTTCTGATCACGGCGCAAATACGCAGATCAACGACCACCATTTCCACCATGCCTACCTGATTATGAGCGCGGCTACCATTGCACGCTTCGACCCCGAGTGGGCGGCTCAGGAAAACTGGGGCGGTATGGTTAACCTGCTGGTGCATGATGCCAACAACTGGGACCGCGATAACGAGATGTTCCCCTTCCTGCGCTCCTTTGATGTGTACGCGGGTCATTCCTGGGCATCGGGTCACGGCGCCTTCGGCGACGGTAACAATCAGGAATCAAGCTCCGAAGCCATGAACTTCGCCTCGGCGGCCATCCTTTGGGGTGAAGTAACGCAGCAGCCGGAAATCCGCGATCTGGGGATCTATCTTTATACAACCGAAGCTGCCGCCATCCATCAGTACTGGTTCGATGTGGATGAGGAAGTTTTCCCGCCGGGCTACTCCTACACTGCCCTCGGCATTGTTTGGGGCAACAAAGGCAACCATACCACCTGGTTCGGCCTTCAGCCGGAATTCATACACGGCATCAACATCCTGCCGGTGCACAGCGGCTCGTTTTATCTGGGCGAGCATCCTGAGTACGTAATTCACAATTTCAACGTAGCCTCAAGTGCGGCCGGCGGGCAGCTCAACCTCTGGAAAGACATCTTCTGGAAGTACCTCGCCCTGGCCGATGCTGAACAGGCCCTGGCCTTCCTGCAGGCCGACCCCAACTACGACCGCTTCGACGGAAACTCCCGAGCCCACACCCTGCACTGGATTCACAACCTGAGAACGCTCGGCCGGGTCGATTTTACCGTACATGCCGATATCCCGACTTTTGGCGTCTTCATAAATTCGGATGGCGGGCGCAGCTATGTGGCCTACAATGCCGGCGACAGCCCGCGCCTCGTTACCTTTTCGGACGGATTTTCGATGGAAGTGCCCGCGCGGGAGCTTGCCGCTGAAATAGCCGGTGAAATTCCCGATACCGAAGTGAAGCTCCCGATCCGCTTCGACAACGAGCTCATCGACTGGAACGGAACCTTTGTGAATTTCGACGGCGGCGTAAGTACCGTAATCGAGAACCCGGATCAGAGCGGTATCAATACCACCTCACGAGTAGCGCGCATGGTGAAGAACGACGGCGCGCCCTGGGGCGGTTCCCTCATCCCGCTTTCCGAGCCCTTCAATCCTGAACAGCCAGTGAAAATTCAGGTCTGGGCGCCGCGTGCAAACACAAGCCTGCTTTTCAAAATTGAAAACGGTGCAGATAACTCACGCAATTTTGAGGTAAACCAGACCATCCCGGCCTCCGGGGAGTGGGTGGAAATGACCTTCGACCTCAGCGGTGCGAATCCCGATTTTACCTACGATAATATCGTGCTGATTTTCGAGCTCGGTACCCCCGGCAACGGCAGTGCGGATTTCACCTGGTACTACGATAACATCGCTTACGTAAGCCCAACGAGCACAGGTCCTGAAGATGAGGTGCCGGCCCGCATCGCACTGTATCAGAATTATCCCAATCCCTTCAACCCGGCAACGACCATCCGGTACGAGCTTCCCGAAGCCGCGGAAGTGCGCCTGAACGTGTACGACCTCACCGGCCGCCTCGTAGCAAACTTGGTCGACGGTCAACAGGCCGCGGGCGCACACGATATCCGCTTCGATGCCGCGCATCTTTCCAGCGGCATCTACCTGTACCGCCTCCAAAGCGGCGGCCAAACC
The DNA here is from genome assembly GCA_020832405.1 of Balneolales bacterium. Taxonomy (GTDB): domain Bacteria; phylum Bacteroidota; class Rhodothermia; order Balneolales; family Cyclonatronaceae; genus Cyclonatronum. The sequence goes on along the minus strand of JAFIET010000020.1, from coordinate 8,783 downwards.
CTGAGCCGCACCTTCACTCTGCTGAAGTAGCGTCTGACGGAAAAGCAGAAGTCCCGATCCGATCCGCACGCGCCCCGAAAAATCATCCGAATGAAAGCAAAAAGCCTCAGCGCAGTCTCTGCCTGAGGATTTTTGCTTTTGGTGAGCGCAGCTGTGCAGCGGCAGCGAGCTGACGCCGGCGCATCAAATCCGCAGCATGGTATCAAATATGCCGGATCTTAAAGTCTGCCAGAGGTATTTGAAGAAGGGGTCCTCAGCGGGGTTTCGCTCATGCCGGATTTCGCCTGTTTTGAGTTCACCGTTGGAGTCAGGGATGTTGTTTGAGCGGAGCAGAATTTCATTTGCAAGAAAGGCGGCGATGCTGCCGGCTCTGGAGTGGCTGTGATCGTCTTTATCAACCGGGCGGATTTTCAGGTCTTCGTAGTGCATGCGGATGATGCCGCTTGCCTGATCATCCAGCATCTCAAATAAAAAATCGACCTCATGGGCATTACCGCCGGTAATTTCCACGCCCGCAAGGTCCATGAAAATGCTGTTGAGCTGTTTCAGATCGAAGGGATCGAGCCTGCCGCTGCCCTGCAAACGGAAGGGGCCGTCGCTGAGGGTAAACCGAAGCTCGGTATTCAGCTCTGCGTGGTTCTGAAGGTAAGTCGCAGCAGTGAGCACGGCCGGCACATCTGACCGGGTGTCGATACCCCGCAGGTTTGCCGTCGTGTTGCTGAAGCGGATGGTGCCCGGCCGGAAGCCGTCTGCCGCCTCTTCGGAATAGCTGATGTTGCCGTTTTCAATCCTGATGATGCCCACCTCAAAATGAAACGGCAGCCCCTGAACCATCTGATTGAGCAGCTTGGGATTCCGGACGCGCGGTTTCCGGGGCAGCTTCAGGTTGGCGGAAACATCAAGGGAAAGGCTTCCCGCAAAAACCGAATCGGCGATAATGAGGCTTTCGTTGAGGAAAGCAAGGTCATCAATCCCGCTGATGTGCAGGTTCCGGAGGTCAATTTCATGCATATCGGTGCGGAAATCACGCGCGCGCATGAATCCGGCGTAGCCCCCGACCGGCACAAGCTGCAGGGCGGCAAGTGAAACGGTGCCCGCTTGCTGAGAAAAGCGGAAGTCAGCCAGCAAGAATCGGTAGCGCTCATCCGATAAATAAAAGCCGAGGGTATCAACCCTAACGCTTGTATCGCGGTTTTTCTGAGCGAAGCTGCCCTCTGCTGAATTAAAAGCAAACCCACCGGAAAAGGCAATTTCGCTGTAGCGCTCGCTTGCCTCACCCTGATTGCGCAGCACGAGGGTGCCGTTATGCAGACCGAAATCATGAAGGATGATTTTACGAATTGCCGGCTGATTCCCGTTGTCGCTTTTGATTTCGGTTTCCGGCTCTTGAGGTGCGGGGGTATGAAACAGGGAAGGGTCCCAGTCCGCAAGGAAGTCGGACGCTTCCAAATGACGGATTTCCATTCGTTAACGGAGGAGTCCGCTAAGGCTGAGCCCTTTAAGTCGGAAGGAAGCTACCCGAAAAAGCAGGTGTCCTGACGGGATGTGACGGATGCTGATGTCGCTCATTTCAGCGGAGCGGCGCATCAGCGAGACCGAGGCATCCGCCATTTCAACCTGAAACCCGGCACCAAGTTCGTCAGTCAGCATTTTGGCAATGTCGTCGCCGTTTAGGGAACTGACATAAGCAAAAAGACCTGCTGTAAGCAGGAGCATAACAACAACAAGACCTGTAAGCAGCTTTTTCATAACGGGCAGCGAGGGTTAGGGGGATGCGGTTCAGATCGCCGGGGAAGTTAGTGCAAAATACTAATTTTAAAACATTTGCAGCGCTTACAAAATGTCGGAACCGCCCTGAATTCTTTATGGATCTTTTTTTGGGTGTAGCGGCCGGGCTGCATCCCAAAGTAACCACGACAAAAAAAATCCCTGAAGGGGCGGCATGGCCTTGCTTCAGGGATTCAGATAAAAGAAACAGCCGGCATCAGCCGGTTAGTAAGTGAGTTGCGGAGTCGGGATTAAAACACGCCGCGGCAGTTTTCAGCGAGGGTAACGGTGATGCGGTCGAGCTCGGTCGCGCCCTCGGGGAGTTCTTCATCGGTAAGGCCGGGGTAGAACAGATTGGCCTTCCATTCTTCGATGGTTGCAGTGAAAAAAGCAGAGGCTGCGGCATCAGCTTCATACACAATTACATCATAAGCTTCGTTGAGTGAACCGCCATAACGGGTAATTACCTGCCATTCACCGTTTCGTTTGAAAGACGTATTGGTATGATCTGACTGCGGATAGTAAAATTCATCTGAGGGGCGCAGCAGCACCCAGATGTCTTTATCGTGCCCTTCGGGATAAACACCCATAGTGAGCACCCGGCAGCCGATGGCATCACCTTCTACGGGGGAAGTAATCTGCACACGCTCAGCCGGCAGCGGCACTATAAGTTTACCGGCAGTTGCAACACGCTCCATCTGCCCCTGCTGCGTAACAATTCCGTAAGAAAAGCCGCCGTACAGGATAAGCCCGATACCAAGCACTCCCATAACAACCATAGCCGTAGGGCTGAGGAAGGGTTCGCCGCTTGTACTGCCTCTGATGGTTCCAATAATAGCCGGCAGCACGAGAACCACACCAACGATCACTACAATAATTTCAAAAGTCATATCAGTAGCCTCATTTTAAAATATTAGGGGTTGTTGCAAGATAAAAAAGCAGAACACCGAATCATAGTAAAACCTGCCATAAATGTAACTGTTGCAAGTATTTATGGACGGGATTTGTGCAAAAAAATTGCACGGATGATGGCACGCGGGATGGCACGCGGATTGGGCGGATCGGGCCGGATTTGCGCGGATTTATTTAGATTGGCCGCCGACCACCGCCCGCCGACTACCAGCGCCGGGCTGAAGCCACGGCGCTATTCATGGGAACAGAGCCTGACATACTGACATACTGACACACTGACACACTGATTTCTACTGCCTCGGTATCACATAAAACTCCGTCATGCGGCCGTCTATATAATAGACGCGCTCGCCGTCGAAGAGGGCGTTTTCTTCGAGCATTACGCGGATGCTGCGGTTCCAGGAGGGGATGAAAACCTCGGCGTTGAGCTCGATGGAGTGCGCGGTGTTGGGGTAGAGGGGGTAATCGCCGGAGCCGGGCACGCCGCCCTGCTGATCCCACAGGCCGATGGTAGGGCCCGCACCGTGACCGTGAAAGCCCAGCGGATGCGTGTAAATCGTGGCTTGTATGCCTTCCGTCCGCGCTTTTTGCAGGGCCGCGGCAAGGATTTCGTTGCCGGTGCGCCCCGTCACAAACTCCGCGGTGAGGATATCCTGCAGCCGGTTACCCACTGCGAGCGCGTAGCGGAGGTCTTGCGGTACCTCCGTTTCGCCGGGTCGCAGCACATAGGCGTTCCGCTGCGTGTCGGTGCTCAGGCGCAGGTAGGTGATGCCCAGATCCATATGCACGATGTCGCCGGGCTGAATCACGTTCAGGTCGTAGGAGCCGGAAAAATCCCCCGAGTGCTCATCCTGCTGCGCGCGGATCACCTGAACCGTAGGATGAAACCAGGCCGTCAGCTTCCGCTCGCGGATACGCTCCCGAAACCACCACTGCACGTCGGAAGTCGTCGTAACCCCCGGCGTAATGACCGCTTCCGAAAGGCCTTCCTCAATAATGGCGTGCGCGATGCGGCTCACCTGTCGGTACACCGCTATTTCCTGCGGGGTGCGGGTCTCGAGCCAGCCGACCGAGAGGTTCTCTGCAGATACCACCCGCGGGTGAAACGCTTCGTCGAGGTTGGCCATCAGCAACGAATAATCGGTGAAACTCAGGCCGTCAGCCAGCGCAAAGTGCTCCGAAACATTGATACCGATCCTGCGCGGATTGCGCTCGGCAATTACCTCACCGAGGCGCTTCCACTGATCCGGCTCCTCATCCACAAACCACTGCGTCTCAAAAAAGCCGATATTGTAGCGCGCAACGGCAAGACGTTCCACCGGCTGACCGTTACCGGGATCGAAAAACACGAGGATGGTCGTCCGCCGCGAGGACTGCCAGGTTGCCGGTAGCATGGTGAGCAGCACCGGATCTTCGTTGTACTCCCGGGCAATAAGCACCCACATATCGATGCCTTCCCGCCGCATCAGTTCCGGAACAAGGTTATCGAGCCGGTACTCAAGCCACGAATCAATCACCTTCGCCCGCTCCTTCATGGGCAGAATGTGCGGCTCTCCAGCCGCGGACGATGACTGAGCCGTTGCAGTCCCGCCAAACAACAGCAGGCTTGTGAAAACCAACATAAAGGAGAGGGTGAAGATGTTTTTCATAGCAAAGAAAATTTGAGGGAAGGATGGATGGATGACGAAAGGAGGCAGACTTCCGCCAAAATACTCAGAACAGAGGAATGGATGGCACGCGGATTTTTAGAATGACCGCTGACCGCTGACAGGAGACAGGAGACCGGAGACCGGAGACCGCCGACCACCGACCACCGGCGCCGGGCTAAAGCCACGGCGCTATTCATGGAATCGGAATTTGACACACTGACACACTGACACACTGACACACTGACATACTGACATACTGACACACTGTACCTGCCCTGCAAGGTGCGCATCAGGCTTAGCGCCCTTAATGTAAAGCCAATATTTTCATCAGCAAAATCTGGCAGGCAATCGGAACAGACAGGGGAATTACCTACTTTTAGCCCGTCAGCTCTTTGGGCCTGAAACAGTAAATCTCTTTCTTCAACCCCGCATCATGAACACCCTGTTTCCGATAGGAATCTTTCTCAGCTTCTTTTTCCAGTTTCTGCTAATAACCAAAAAGCGGGTGTCCCTGCCGGATAAAATTCTGGCCGTTTGGATGTTCCTTTTTGGCCTGCATCTGTTCAGCTACTATTTGCACTATCTGGGATACTGGGAAATCTATCCGCATCTGTCAGGCCTGCATCACCCTTTCCCGCTGCTTCACGGGCCCTTTTTGTACCTGTACGTCCGGTTTTCCCTTCAAAGCGATCAGCACTTCAGCCGGCAGAATTACCTTCATTTTATTCCGGCCCTGCTCTGCTATCTCTACATGATTCCCTTCTTGTTTTTTTATTCGGCTGAAGAAAAACTGCTGGTAAATCAGGGGATGACAGATGACTACGCAACTTTCATCACGCTCTCCGTTTTTGCTTTCATCCTTTCGGCCGTAAGCTATGCCGTTGCTTCGTTCCGGCTGGTAAAGCAGTATGATGAGCTGGCGGGTCAGAATTTTGCAAACCTGGAGCAAATCGACCTCATCTGGCTGAGGAATTTTATTTTGGGTATGGGATGTACTTTTTCCTTTGCAATCCTTTTTCTTTTGCTGGAAGAAGGCTTCGGAATGGACTTCGGTTTTAATACCGATCTGGTGTTTTATCTGCTGCTCATCACCTTTATTATTTACCTGGGGTATTCCGGAATCCGGCATCAGAGCATTTTTACGGATTCTGATGAAACTGCCGTGCAAATCGCCCAACCCAAAAGCACCGCTGAATACGCCCGTTCGGGACTTAAAGACGCTGACGCCCTGAGGTATCATCAGCAGCTTCTGGAGCTGATGAAAACCCGCAAACCCTATCTCGAACCCAAGCTCACCCTGAGCAGCGTTGCCGATGACCTGGGGGTTTCAGTCAATCATTTGTCGCAGCTTATCAATCAGTATGAGCAAAAGAATTTTTTTGATTTCGTGAATTTATACCGGGTTGAAGAATTCAAGCAGAGGGCTGCCGATCCCGCCAATATGAACTTCAATATATTGTCAGTTGCCTTTGATTGCGGGTTTAATTCCAAATCTGCCTTTAATCAGGTTTTCAAAAAGTTTACCGGAAAAACACCCTCACAGTTTTTGACAGAACAGAAGCAGGGGATGGCAGGGTAGCAGGGCAGTGCAGGCGCAGCTGAAAATTAGGGCTTACAGCATGAAAACCCGGGAACCGGACTCAGGTTAAAAGGGGGGCGACAAAGGGGAGAATGGAGTGAATGCGCCCGAAAGAGGCATCCTTTAGCAGCTGTAACTGCCGGAGGAGGCTGCAAACAGTTTTTTTTGATATTCCTTCAGGCTAAAAATAATCAGTTGTTTAGGGGTTGTCGGGACGTCCCGTCCTATAGGTTCGGACCATAAAAGGGCACAGGCGTACCCGCCCGGACGATTAGCGGTTTACTAATGCGCATCTTTGCAGAAGTAGTCACAGAAACTGTGCACCGCTAACACAATGCATAAACCGTTGAAACCAACAAAAAAACAGAAATCAGTTCAGCTGATATTTTTCGGAGTCCTTTGTCTGATCAGCATTGCAGTGATGATAATGGTGCTTTGGATCAGTATTTCGAACAGCATGAACTGAATTCGGTACGACCAAAAAGATTATTTTTATGAAACCACTAAAGTATTTGCTTGTAATTTTTGCAATTAATTTTCTGATATATGTGCCGGAAATTGTTGCACAGCCTCTTGTACAAAACATAAAAGGAAATGTGTACGATATACAGTCGAGGGAAACCCTCATAGGAGCTACGGTCATCATACTGAACAGCAGTCCGCTGCAGGGTGCCTCCACGAATGCGGACGGTAATTTTTTGATATCCGGTGTTTCCCTTGGCCGCCATTCTGTTCAGGTAAACTATGTGGGCTATGAGCCGGTAATTATCCCGGAAGTTGAAGTGACATCGGCCCGTGAAGTGGTGCTGCAAGTCGGGCTGCGGCAAACCGTTACAGAAATGGACGAGCTCACCATCACTCCGGGAATCGTTAAATCGGGTGCGCTTAACACCATGGCAACGGTCAGTTCCCGCTCCTTTAGCGTGGAAGAAACCCGCCGTTACGCCGGCGGCCTCGACGACCCGGCCCGGCTGGTGTCAGCTTTTGCAGGTGTTGCCGTCGGAAATGTTCAGAATAATGCCATCATCGTAAGAGGCAACAGCCCCAAGGGCATATCATGGCGGGTTGAAGGGGTCGAAATTCCGGCGCCTCACCACCTGGCAGGCGGCAATGTGGCAGGGGGTGGCCTCGTGACCCTGTTCAGCAGTCAGATGCTGGCCAATTCCGATTTTCATACGAGCGCTTTTCCGGCTGAATTTGGCAATGCCCTTGCCGGCGTTTTTGACATGAATTTGCGTACCGGCAACAGCGACCGCTACGAGCACACCTTTCAGGCCGGCACGCTGGGTATCGATTTTGCCTCAGAGGGGCCGCTTATGCGGGCATCAAATGCATCGTATCTGTTTAATTACCGGTATTCTACGCTTGGGCTGCTCACCGATATCAACGTGATCCCCACGGATCAGCAGATCAGGTATCAGGATCTGGCCTTTAAATTCAATATTCCGACCCGCAGGGCCGGCACCTTTTCCTTTTGGGGGATGGGCGGCATGGATGCCATGCGGCAGCCGCTGGAAACGAACCCCGAAGCCTGGGACAACGACTGGGACCGCGTAACCTTCGACTGGAACGTGGAAATGGGCGCTACAGGTCTTAATCACCGGATCATGACCGGCCGGCGCACCTACATCAGCAGTACGCTTGCCGCCACCGGTATGCGCAATCGTATGGATACCATGCGACAGGATGATGATCTCGTGCCGCATCCCGATCTTCAGGCACATGACAACACCGGAAGGCTTACGGCAAGCGCGTACATCAGCCACACATTCAGCTCCCGGTTTACTGCCCAAACCGGCGCATCTGTGAGCAGGCTGCAGTACAATCAGGATTTTAGCAGCACCATCGACAGCGCCCCCGAAACCTACCGCAATTTAGTAAACGAAAGCGGCTCGGCCTATACGGCATCGTTCTACACACAGTCGGGCTGGAACCTTAGTCCGCGGCTCGTACTTAACTCCGGCATACACGGCAGTTACTTTGGCCTCAGCAACGCCTTCACGCTTGACCCCCGGGCAGCGCTGCGCTGGAACGTGAACCCGAACCATGCCATCAGCATCGGCTATGGCAGGCACAGCCAGACCGAAGAACTGAAAATCTATTTTGTGCGTCAGGTATCCGACGGAATTACAGCTACCCCAAACCGCAGCCTGAAGCCTGCAAGAGCGCATCATTTTGTTATTGCCTACGACTGGCAGATCAGCGAAAACATGCGCCTCAAAGCCGAGCCCTACCTTCAGCTGCTGCATGATGCACCGGGCGAAGCCAACAGCTCCTTTTCTATGATAAATTACAAGCAGGACTGGGCCTTCAGCGAAGTGCTTGAAAACAACAGCACAGGCAGAAATGTGGGTCTTGATTTAACTTTCGAGCGCTTCCTGAACCGGGGCTACTATTTTCTGATAACGGGATCGGTATTTTCATCGCGTTACAAAGCAGACGACGGTATCTGGCGCAACACCCGTTATGACAAAGGTTTTGTAGCCAATGCCCTGTTTGGCAGAGAGTTTGCCTTCCATAACAACCGCAGCGTTTTGGGCATCAACACCCGCCTGAGCGTAACGGGCGGTGAGCGGGTAAGTCCGGTACTCGAGGAAGAATCTGCTGAAAGAGAGCTGGTGTTCTTTGATGAAACAAGGGCATTCGAAAATCAGCTGCCTGCCTCCGTTTATCTGGATCTCTCGGTAATCTACAGAAGAAACCGTGCACGCTACTCAGGGGTTTGGGCGCTTCAGGTCAAAAACCTGCTGGCACAGCCCATGCCCGAGGGGTACAACTACAACTACAAAACCCAAAGTGTGACCCTCGATAACACGGTAGTTGTGATACCAAGTATCAGCTACAAAATCGAGTTTTGATGCAGGGATGCTGTTGGG
>JAFIET010000123.1 GCA_020832405.1 Balneolales bacterium | reverse complement strand
AAGGGCGATGAGTATTCCTGAATTAGTTTCTAAAGTCGGGTATTTTATATACGAAGGTTCCGATGGAAAAGAACGGGCAGTTTATAATCCTCATCATCCGCAGGGTGCCATGTGGCTTTATAATAATTTAATGCAAACTAATCAGGGATGTGAGAGCGTCGGTGCGGCGGGTCTAAGTCAGCAATCGCAGCAAATCGCAATGATGGCGTGCCAACATGCCGGGCAGGCGGCGTTTTTGCGCAATTTTTTAGCTTATACTGGTTTGGGAATAGGAATCGCTGGTGGCGTAATCACGTTTGGTGGGATTATAGTTGGAAGTGGTGGCCTAATCGCGGCTGGAAGTGCATTGGGTACAGGTGCAGCTGGTATAAATTCTGTAGGGCATACTATGGATGGCAATTATGGTGCGGCTGTTTCACAAGCAATTTTAGCTCCATTGAGTACCTCTGGATATCAATTAATAAGAAGCGCAAGAAACTTAACTCCTGCCGAGAGGTTAGTTTTAAACAATATAATTTTCAAATCTGAGAATATCGGTCATCTGGGAGTAACTATTATAACTACTGATAGGAGATGAAGATGTATTTTTTTGGTCGCTTTCTTATAGCTTTAATAATATTATTACCTTTAATTTTTGTTTTTAGATATGGTTTGAAAGACTTCGATAGTAGAGACCCAACAAAACGTACTCTAGCTAAAAGCATGGTATTTGGGTCAGTGATGAGCTTTGTAGTTATTATTTTATATCTTTTTGACGCATATTTTAATACTAACAATTAATAATTGGGTGTCAATAAATAAAAATATTCTAATGGCAGAAATCAAAAACGCAGAACAAATGCTAAATAAATGGTTATTATTTCATGAAGGGTTTTCTCAGATTTTTGTTAGTTGTTCGATGCTTGAGATGAATAGAATAAAAATAAATAGTGAAAGTGTTGCCGCAACGGGTTTCAGTCAGCAATCACACTCAATCGCTATGATGGTGTGCCAACATGCCGGGCAAGCGGTGTTTTAGCGCAATTTTTTTTAGCATATACTGGTTTAGGAGTAGGAATCGCTGGTGGCGCAATCACGTTTGGTGGGATTTCAGTAGGCAGTTATAGATTGATAGCAGCTGGCAGTGCATTAGGAACTGGTGCTGCTGATATAAATTCTATAGGACATGCCATGGTCGGCAATTATATTGCTGCTGGTTTGGAAGTTTCAACGATGGGACTATCTCGCACCTATTCTATAATAAATAATTCTCGTCGACTAACTTCTACTGAAAAAACATACTTAAACTTACAAGTATTAAAAAGCCAAGGAACTCTACAACTCGGATCAATAGTATTAGGACATAGATAATGAGAGTTGAACTTTTAGGATATTTAGCTATTGCCTTAATATGCACCATTGTATGTGTTTTGTTAATTTACCATGGATGCAGAAACTATAACCATCGTGAGGTGTTGAACAGAACTACTGCAAAGAATTTGATTGTAACGGGAGTAATCGGTTTACTAATTATAATAATAGCTCTTATAGATGTTTGGCATCAATAGCGCAAGATTCGACCTATCAAATGTATTTAAAACACAGAGTGTTGGTCAGTTAGGAGCTCAAACTAATAGTACCCCCAAAAGTGTCTCTGGTATAGCAAAAAAAGTCTCCCTACGCAGGTTCATTTATGACTAAACCAACACAAACCCTTAACAAGGAGACCATGGAGTTCACAACATTACAGCTAAAGACGCTCACAGGCAGCTAACACATAAAACGCGGGGACGGGCTGCCTGAAATCCCGGAGATGGTTCTTAACGGGCTGATGAAGACGAACGTGCCGCGGCATTGGAGCAGAAGAATGACAATAAAGCCAACGGGTATTGGATCGGGCGGGTCATGGCCACAAAAAACTGCTTGAATTACGCATCCCACACGACTGCAACAGGGATTCTACCCCAAATTGACGGCCTTTTTATGCACTCATCAGTCACATTCGATGGGAAACTGCCTGAACGCCTTTCCGGCAACATGTATTAAAGATCGTCGCGGTCACTCCATTTTTCCGGGTTAAGCGAGGTGTGAAATACTGCAGAGATGATAACCTGCTTATCCTTGTCAATAACTGAAAAATGTGCCATAAAAGGGAAAGTATCCAATAACGCACATCGGGTTTCGTCATAGCGAACGGCAGCAGATTTTGGATTTTTGCAGATTTGATCAATTTTGCTGCGTACTTCTTGTGTGAACCGTTTTCCCAACCCTTTTTACCTTACGTTATACCAATGGGCAGCATCCTTTATATCTTCCTTAGCCTTTGGTAAAATGATGGCTTCGTACATTTATAAATCTTTTTCGATGTCTTCTATAGCCGTATCAAAATTGAGCGCCTGTTCGGGATCGTTTTTGAAGTCCTGATTACGCTTGCGAACCTCGTTCTTTTGCCATTCAGGAATATCGACCTGTTCAATATCCCCGTATTTTGCTTTAAGCTCATTCCATTCTGAAATAGGGATAAAAACACCGGTGGTCTTGCCTTTGCTGTCTGATATGTATTGCACGCTCATAATTCTGTGTTAAGGGTATTATGTATTATACAGCTATAACTGATTGATAAAAAAGGCTCTAAGGGCTTTAAACATGGAATAATTTGGTTTGCCAGGATACTTCATCGCTTAGATGCTTTTATAAAATATCCCAATAAAGATTTAACAGCAAGGAAGAGCTTGATTACTGGTAGTATTTCAAAAAGTGTGTCCGGGCACAATTTCTGCTGGATCAGGTTCAGGGCAATGATAGAGCTGTTTTAGATCCATGATTGCCGGGAGCCTTCAATTGTATGCTCAGATTCTTTGAATGTCCTGCCGTACCATGGTAAGTACCGAATTTCAAGCATGAATGTAGGTCTGTTGTATGCACGGAGCGGGCGTGTAGCAGGGGTTATGCCGGGCTTAAAAATCCTTGTTTAGGGAAGTTTAACGATGGGCCGAAACGCTTTGTGTTGCAACCCGGGTTCTTATTCCTCACCAACATTCTGCTATCCATAAACTTAAATGATTTCATCACATGGCTTTATCTCCCAACATCTCTGATCGTCAGATGGGCTTTGCCCTGCTTCGGCTGATGCTCGGCGTAAACATGCTCGGCCGCGTTCTGGTGCGGCTTCCTGATGTGCAGCAGTTTGCCGAAGGCATGGCCCGTAATTTTTCCGAAACCATTTTGCCGGAGCCGTTTGTGCTTGTGTACGCCTATGTGATCCTGCTCGCTGAAGGCGTAATTGGTGTGCTGCTTATCCTTGGCTGGAAAACCCGCTGGGCACTGGCGGGCATGGGGTTGCTGCTGGTGAGCCTCGCCTTCGGACAAATCCTGCTCCAGAACTACGGCACCGTGGCCAACATTCTTATTTACGCCATCGCTGTTTATCTGCTGCTCACCAACACCGAGTACGACCATTTCGGCATTGACCGCGGTTTTTCGGTTGACCGGAAGTAAACCTGAAATCTGCGACCGGTCTTTAGGTTGATGGTCCTCGGATTTTGCGGACCGAACTGGATTGCCGCAGATTTATTTTGCTCTGTAGAAGCGTCCGTCCCAAAGCACAAACCCTAACACAGAAAATCATTTTCCGATCAGGCGTACATCCACAATTTCGCCGGGGGTGAACTGATCGCGGATTTCCGGCGGGAGGGCGATTTGCAGGGGCAGGCCGCTTTCGAAGGTCATGCCGGGGCGCTGCATGTCGCGTGCGATGGGCACGATGGCTCCGCCAACAGCAGAGATGCTTGCCCGGTAGCGTACGCTTTTTACACCCCGGCTGCGGATTTCAACGACCATGCCGGTTTCCGGTTGAAGGGCTACAGGCTGCCTGAGGTAGCCTTCGATGTAAAGCGGCTCGGGGGATTCAATCACTGCGAGGGTGTCACCGCGGGTCACGAACTGACCGTTGTACATGCTTTGCATCCGCACGATGCCCCCTGCTGGCGCCTGCATCACTGCGGGCCCGAGCTCAGCTTCGATCATCGCCATTTCGGCTTCATGCACGGCAATGGCCGCTTCCATGATAGCCGTGGCGTCGTCTTCCCGGTAGGAAATACTGCCGGCGAGGGCTTCGAGCTGCCGGCTGAGGTCAGACAGGGTGCTGCCGATGGCTTCCACATTGGCTTCCCGCGCCTGAAGCTCGCCAAGTACCCGCTCATAGGCGCTTTGCTCAAGCAGTTGCTGCTCCAAGAGGCGCCTGCTGCGGCTTTCTTCGGCGCGCAAATACGCAAGCTCAGCAAGGTTCACAGCGCGCTCGCGCTCGAGCTCAAGCAGGTCGAGCCGCAGGCTTTGGTAGTCCACATAGCTCCGGCGCAGGTCGGAGAGCGGGCTCAGGCTTATGCGCAGCTCTTGAATGGCGGCCTCCGAAAAGGCAAGCCGGCTTTCCAGCTCGCCGGGCAGGCTGCGGTTCAGGGTGAACAGCCGCTGCCCCTGCTCCACGGGTGCAAACGGCCCGGCAGAAATATCGGTGAGGTAGCCGTCGGCCGGAGCAAGCACGGTGACGACATCCCCTACAGCACGCCCGCTGAAATCGGGGGTCTGAACGCGGCTTTCCCAAAGGATGTAAACCGCAGTGCCAGCCAGCAGAAACATAAGGAGCGGCAGCAGCCGGATTCGGAATTCCCGAAAACGGAGCTTTAGCGGGATGGGTACCGGCGCTTTATCAAAAGAGGACATAGAGAGATTGGGGAATTAAACTTCGGATTCGTCTTCCGCTTTCATGCTCGAGAACCGCACGATGCGGGCATCTGCTTCGAGTTCGCTGATGAGCAGCCCCGATTTTTCCGGGTCACGCAGCAGCAGCCGGTAGGAGAGGTCCGTGTTTTCGCTCTCGCTGCCCGCCCGCTCGCTTACCAGATTTTGCTTGAGGCAGTGCCTTTCGAGCAGGCGGCCAACCTCATCGGCGGCACTCTGCACGGAGCCTGCCCAGCTCAGGTTCAGGATGATATCGTATCGCTGACGGCTGCCGAAAGAGGTGAACCACAAATAAAGTAAAATCAAAGCCATGGCGAGGGTTGCAATGGCCGCAGTGGTGAATTTTTGCGTGCCGCAGGCCATACCGACCACAATCAGGCTTAGGATGTAGATGGCATCGAGCGTATCGCGCACAATATTCCGGAACCGCACGATGGCAAACACGGCAAGCAGGCTGAAGGCCGTCACCAGGTTGTTGTCCAGAACCGTCATTACGGTAGCCACGGTGATGGGCAGGATGATGAGCGAACTCACGAAATTCCGCGAGTAGGAAAGCCCCGAATGCGTGAACATGTACACCCACGCCATCAGCTGCCCGCACATAAAAGCGAGCAGCAGGGTAAGCAGCAGGGTCGGGATATCCGTAGGCAGCGGAGCCGTATCCCCGAAAAAAATCAGATCATTCATACGGTAGTCCAATTAAAAGCGTGCGGCCGTGAAAACGGCAATGAAGAAAACAGCACAGCACTAAATAAGCATTAAGAAGAAAGGGAGAAGTTACGACAGGCGGATCTTGTTTTCATGCCCCAGATTGATGAGCCCGTCCACGTATTTTGCAGCTGATTGCTGCCGCAGCCCGAAGACCTGAACCAGGGTTTTGAACCATTCCGGAAAGCGGTCGGTGAACTTGAGTTCGAGGATCACGGTGTTGCCAAAAACCCGGGTAGGCCGGTACATCTCGTTTTTGAAAACCACTTCCTGCACGGGCTCTGTGTACACATCGCGGTCGAAGGTGACCCTGATTTTGTTGGTGCCGTCCGCCATCCAGGCTTCTCTCAGATAAGATACATGCACGGTAGGGCGCGCCTGCAGATAGTTGATTTTTTGGGATATATCGAGGATGGCATCCATGCCGTCATCATCCTTAACGGCCAGATCATGCCAGCCGGGCATGAAGCCGGAAACCAGGCGCTCCGCGGAAGAGCGGTGCACTTTGGCCCGCTTTTTTGCGATGATGGAGTTGATCCGACGCTTCATCTCAAAATACACGGGCCGATCTCCGCCCGATTCGTAATACCGGATCCGGAGTTTGTAGCGGTTGCGCTCCCCGTTGATGGTATCGTAGTAGGTCTTCAGGTTCGGAGAATCAAGGTACAGGCTGTGCACCGGGTAAGAGTAG
>JAFIET010000122.1 GCA_020832405.1 Balneolales bacterium | reverse complement strand
GCATCGGGGTGGTCACACCCCGCCCGTTCGCTGCGCTCACCCGGGCACCCCTCTCAAGAGGGGAATTACGCGCATCGGGGCGTGGAGGTATTTCGGGGGTTCCTTGTTTTTTGCTTCCTTTTGCTGCTGATTGTGCCTGAATTTGCGAATGCTGCCCCATCACACGCCGCGCCCGACGATACCGATGAGGTCGTGCTCATTTTTAGCTATCCTGCGGTCGGGCGGGTGTATGTTACGGCCCTGTTCGATTACAATCAGAATGAACTGCTGGTGCCGGTCACTGAATTGTTCACCCTGCTGGGTATAAATTATGCCCGCGGGGAGACGCAGCGGAATGTGATTGAAGGTGTTTTTCTTACTAACGGCGAGCGCTATTCGATGAATTTCGACAATTTCAGCATTATGAAGGGCGGGCGGCGCTATGAGTTTGATGCGGAGCGGATGCTGGCCGGTGCGCTCGATTTTTACCTCACTCCGGAGGTCTGGCGCGAGGTGTTCGGGCTCGATTTCACCTTCAATTTCAGTGCACTGAGCCTGTCGCTGCGCACAGAGCGGGTACTGCCGATCGAGGAGCGCCGGCAGCGGGAGCAGGCCCGGCAGCGCATAGAGGGCCTGGATTTTCAGCGGCAGTTTAACCCGCTGCTGTTTCCGCGGGAGCGGGCTGTTATCCGCACGGGTTTCCTCGACTACAACCTGAGCGGCTCAAGCCTCATCAATGAGCAGCGGCAGAATTATGCGTACAGTTTTGTGGGCGGTCTGGAATTTCTGGGTGGCGATCTGCAGGGCTCGCATGTGGGCGGCTACACCGCCGACGGGCAGTGGTTTAACCGCACGAGCAACTTCCGCTGGCGCTATGTGATGCCCGATAATCCCTTTATCAGCACCCTCACAGCAGGTCAGCTGAGTACGGGCGGCATCAACTCGGCGCGCATCCGCGGGCTTTCCCTCACCAACGAGCCGATCGAGAGCCGGCAGCTGTTCGGTACCTACGTGCTGGAAGGCAGGGCCGAGCCGGACAGCGAAGTCGAGCTCTATTTCAATAACCGGCTGCTGGAGTACACCCGGGCCGACGGCCTCGGGTTTTACCGGTTTGAGATTCCGCTTCGGTACGGCACAACCCGGCTTGAGACCCGCATCTATACCCCGAGCGGGGCCATGCAGGTGAGCGAGCGGCAGGTGCAGATCCCCTTTGTATTTCTGCCGCAGGGGCAGGTACAGTACAATATGGAAGGCGGGGTGCTCGATCAGACCTTCGGAGCCCGCGGCACCAATCTGGCGGCACACGGAAACGTAGCCTACGGGCTCAACAGCTGGCTCACCACCCGCGCGGGCCTGGAGTACAACGAATTCGAGAGTGAAGTGCCCAACCTCTACGGTTCGCTTTCGGCCCGCGTATTCAGTCAGTATCTGGTGAATATGGATGTCGTTCCCGGCGCCTTTTACCGGGCGCAGAGCAGCGTAGTATTTGCCTCAAGCCGCAGCATTGCAGCAACCTACACCTATTTCGACGGGGAGTCGCGTTTTAACAGCCGCCGGGCTATCGATCAGCTCAACGGTAACCTTTATACCCCGCTGCCGCTGGGGAGCCTGAATGCGGGCATCCGCGTATCGGGAGATGTGGTGCGCTACAGCTGGGGCAGTGAAACGCGGGGCTCGGGCGACCTCTTTTTCAGGTTGCTGGATGTGAACCTGCGCTTCAATTACCGCAACACCCTCATTCAGAGCGGCAGCAGCCTCAGCCGGGGCAACGGTCAGTTTACGGCAACAGGCTCGTACACCATCCCCCGTCAGTCCATGCTTCCGCGGCCTTTCCGCAGCGTATTTCTGCGGGGGTCACTCGTTTATGATGAACGCACAAGTAGCATCCGCTCGGTTGATGCGCAGCTTTCCCGCAATATCGGCCGTATAGGCCGCTTTAATGTGGGCATGACCCGGCAGCTGCAGAACAACATCACCATCGTACAGGGCGGGCTGAACCTCGATCTGGGCGGGCGGGTGCGCTCTTCGACGGATTTCCGCGGGGCTTCGGGCAACTATAGTGCGCGGCAGGCGCTGCGGGGCTCGGTCGGTTTCGACGATCATGCCGGCTACCTGCAGACAACCGACCGGCAGCAGGTCGGGCGGGCTGCGGCCTCGGTGCTTCTCTTCATCGATAATAACAACAGCGGTACCTATGATGAGGGAGATGAAATCCTGCCGTATGCAGCCGTACGGCTCGACCGCTCGGCGAGCAGCCGGGTTGGGGGGGATGGGGTACTGCGCCTCACGCAGCTGCAAAGCTATTTCCGGTATAATCTGGAAATAAACCGAAACGCCATCCCGCATCCGCTGCTGGTTCCCGCAATGGATAAATTCAGTTTTGTGGCCGATCCCAATCAGTACAAACGCATCGAAATTCCGTTTTACCGCTCAGGCGTAATCGACGGCAGTGTGCAGATCCGCCGGGCCGGTGAAACCGAAGGTCAGGGCGGGATGCGGCTGTTACTCAACGGATTGGATAATAATTATTCGGAAGTTATCCGTACTTTCTTTGGAGGCGGGTTCTATGCAATGGATATTCCGCCCGGCCGCTACACGCTTGAAGTAGATCCCGGGCAGCTGGATTTCCTCGGTTTAGTACCGTTCGACGGGGTAACCGAATTTGAAATCCGTTCACTGGCTGACGGGGATTTTGTTGAGGATATTAATATTATTCTGGTTCCGCCGTCAGAAGCCTTTGTACCGGTTACGGCGGAGAGTATATTGGAACAACAGCTCTTTGAGGAGCTCAGTACAGAGTTGCAGCAAGCCCTTAGGAATTATGTACTGGCACAACAGCTGATTTACACGCAGGATTTCAGGGCCGCACTTCGGGCTATTGATGCTTCTCTTCGTATATTTGAAACGGATCATGCAATTGCTCTTAAAGGCACGATACTGCACCTGCTGGGTGATCGTGAAGAAGCACGCAGGCACTGGCTGCGTGCCAATGAGCGAAACCCCGATATTCTGATCCCTAACACAGAGTTACTTGACCTCATGATGGGCACAGGAGGGCAGCGATGATGTTATTTTTGGATGGCAGATCAACACATGATTCCATGATTATCAGACCAACCGTTACATTTTCAAAATTACGCATGTTAAAGCGAGAAAAAAGAAGAAAACGTCGGTTTTGGATCGGCATTACTATTGTTGTGGCATTGTGGGCGCTTATTATGGCACCTGCCATTATTTTTGGAGCGGCAGCACCGCCGCAACAGGCCGGTGAAGCAGCCGCTGCCGATACGCTCAGCCCCCCGCCTCTTAGCCTGCCCATTGGGGCCGGTACGCAAGCTGAAGGCAGCCCGGTAGTGAGCGTAGCAGCGGCTACTGCCCTTGAACGCTCCGAACGCGAGCAGCGCCTTGATAACCTCATTCAGAGCGCTATGGCCAACTTTTTCGACCCGGGTACCTTCCTGGTTGATACCAAAGTAAACCTGGAGTTTGTACCGGTACAGCGCCCCGAAGGAGAGCGGCCTGCGGAAGGCAGCAACGGGCGCACTACCATACGCGAATCCCTGCCCGGCCTGCCCGGCGTACCCATGTACCTGCTGCGCCCCCTTGATGCACCCTCCGACGGCAACCTCACTGAATTTACCCTCGAGCTGCGGCGTATTGAAGTGAACATGCTGGTTGATGCGGATTTCACCTCTGATGAAATCAACTTCGTAGATCAGCTCATCCGGGCAACAGCCAAGATCGATGACTCCCGGGGCGACCGGGTTACCATCACCCGCTCGGCTTTCCCGCAGCGCCGTACTGCCGATAGCGGGGCCTTAAGTTCACCTCCGGTAACAGGCCTGCCCGATACCTTTCCCGGCACCGGCGCCCTTACCGAGCGCCCGCCTGTGCCGCCTATGGAGCTGCCCCTGTGGGAGCAAATTCTGGAAGAACCTGTTTACTGGATCCCGCTGCTTATGCTTTTCGGGATGCTGATCGGCTTTCTGATCTGGCTGCTCACCCGAAACCGCGATAAAAAGAACGAAGGGCCGCTCATTCGCCCTGAGGCACCCGCACCCGCGCCCGCCCCTCAGGCCGGCCCCTCCTATATCGAACCTGCCCTTCATCCGGATACCCTCGCCCGAAGAAAACGTGAAAAAGAGAAGCAAGAACAGGCCCGGGAAGATGATTATGCGACCTACCTGCTCGAGCAGATCATGCAGTACCCCTCTGAGATGGCCAGGCTTTTTGAAATGTGGATGAAAAAAGAAGGCAGCAAAGGTCTCACAAAAGCCGCACAGATGCTGTTGCTTACCGATGCCAAGCTCGTACGGGTGCTCAGGCCGGCCATGAGCGAAGCCCGTTTCGAGGAACTCAGCAAAAAGGTCGAGGAAACCACCGAGCTGCCGGGCGAAGAGGCCATGAAAGAGCTCAAAAACCTCTCCCGCTACCTGAAGGCCCGCACAAAGGAGAACACCGTGAGAAGAGGCCTGCGCGCGCTCAACGATTTTGATTTCGTACAGCACGAAGACGACGACCGCCTGCTGTTGCACCTCATCGACTATGAGCCGCGCGAAATTGCCGTGATTCTCAGCCATCTTGAAAGCAAGCGCGCTGCCCTTATGCTGCGCGAATTCGAGTCAGAGATTTCGCAAAAAGTGATGCTCGAGCTCCCCAAGGTGAAAAACACCGACTACGAAACCTACCGCAAGCTGGCCGAAGATTTCTTCAACCGCATCAGCGCCGATACCGATGAAGCCCGCTTCAAGGAGAGCGACGTCGCAGAAACCGTGAAGCTGATCGAATCCCTGCCGCTCAACAAACAGCAGGAGCAGAGCGAGCGCTTCATGAACGATGAGAACCCTTATGCGGCTGCCGTATCGAGCCGCATGATCACTTTTATGACGCTCTCGGCAGTGAGCGATGGGGTGATTACCGAAGCGATACAGCCCATCGGAACCGAGCAGCTGGGGCTTGCCCTCGCCGGCATGGATTCAGAAACCGCCTTCCGGCTTATCCGCCTGCGGCCTGAACGGGAGCAGATGGTACTGCACTCCGAAATGGAAAACGCGAGCGTAGTGAACGAAGAAAAGATTGCTGATGCCAAAAACCGCCTGCTCAACCTCATCCGCATGACGGCCCGCAAACAGCAGGAGTCTGGCATGTAAAGCAGAAAGGAAAGGAAAGGAAAGGGTGCGGAGTTCAGTTTAGTTTAGTTTAGGATTTAATGGTTAAAGGTGATGCGCGCCTTGCTCGTTGACTTACTGGTTGATTTTGCTGCACCTGCAAGACCTTGCCGGGTTAAGGACTGAACCGGAGAAGATTGATTTCGGGGATAATCCGGATCAGGAATCACTATGGAACAGGGATCGCAGGGCAGGGCCCACAGCTGTGCCGACTGTCAGCAGTTTTCCGTGCCGGGCAGTTCCGGGAATAGGTTAGCCTGAACCCCGCTACCCGAAACCCGAAACCCGAACAGGAGGAGCGCAGCACGCAGCACGCAGAAATACGCGGCTGCTGAGGCACTGCAAGCCCGGCAGGCTTCCGTTTTGCAAACCTCAAAATCAGCCGATGCTCTTTTTAGTAAACCTTCTTTTTTTAGAATAAACACCTGTATTTATGTCAGATACCAGCCCTGTTACGCAGTTTTTTCTGCTGATTGCATTAACGGCAGCCTTGTGCCTTGCCGGGTGCCGGAGTTCAGGCAGTACAACAGCTGACCCCGCTACCGGACCTGATGAAGAGCTGCTGCAAAGCCGCACCTTCGAGGTGACTTCAGAAAGGCCGCAGGCAGCTGAACCGCCGCCCGGAGAAGAGGTGCGGTTGAGCACCCGCTTTGTACAGGAGGCCTATGCCGACTACGCCCGCCGAACCAATGCAAAGCTGACCTTCTTTTTTCAGGCGCAGCAGCGGTATCACGAAGGCCGGTATTCCGAAGCCCTCACCCTCATCAACCGGGCGCTTGATATTAGCGAAAGTGCGGATGCCCTGGCAATGAAAGGCCTCATATTCGCCGGACTGCGCGCCGAAGCACAGGCCATCGAATACTGGCAGCGCGCCGTTGCACTCGACCCTGATGTATTTGAAAGAATCCTGCTACCCCGTGAAAGAAGATAAAATGACGATATTCAACACTGCGCGCCCATCCGAGCACCCCTCCGCGTGCACCACCGCGTTGAAACACGGAGCTAATCATGG